>NZ_JBEXZD010000034.1:0-71538 GCF_040628575.1 Streptomyces sp. NPDC006393 | reverse complement strand
GCGGCCTCCTGCTTGCGCACGGTGTCGCTGCCGGTGTTGGCGAAGCCGGGGTAGGCGCTGAGCGCGGCGGTGAGACCGCTGTAGCTGTAGAACGAGTTCCTGCCCGGGAACATCTGGTTGAACTGCGCCTGACTGACCACGAAGCCGGCCGCGGATGCGGTGGGGGCCGACTGGAGCGCCAGGGCGGCGCCCGAGAGGGCGAGCGAGGTCAGGACTGCGGCGATGCGGCGCCTCGACACGGAATCAACTCCTTCGCGCGGCACGGCCGCTCCCGGGCGGGGGCAGGGGAAAGCCCGGCCTCGTGCGCGCGTGCCGGTGGTCCCGGCCAGGGTGTGGGGGGCGGCCGTGGTGGGGGGTGTGGAGGCACACTCAACCGTTTTGGTCTGTACCAGTCAAGGGTGTAGACCAGTCAACATACGAGAGGCGTCCGACGCGTCCCCCTGCGCGCCGGACGCCTCAACGCCCGTCCCTGTGAAGCTGTTCGGCGCCCTCCGGTGCGGTGGCCCTCCTTCGAGCGAGTTGGACCATATCGCCCGCCTGGACGACACGAAGCGGGCGCAGTTCGGTGCCGGCGCCGTCGGTGTCGGTGTCGGTGTCGGTGTCGGTGTCGGCTGGCACCTAGGGGGTGTCGCCCTCCTCGGGTGGCGCGGGATGCGCTCGGGATCGGTGCAGGCCCGCGCCGCGAGGGTCCCGCGGCACGCCGCCCGTGCCGGTCATCGCTCGTCGGCCGGGTGCAGGAAGGGACGCACCTCGATCGGCAGGGTGGTGGCCCGGCTCGCCTTCCGGCCCCAGTCCAGGGCGGCGTCCAGGTCCGGCGCCTTGATCACACACACGCCGCCCAGGTACTCCTTGCCCTCGGTGAAGGGCCCGTCGGTGGCCAGCACCTCGTCGCCCTTCGGACGCAGCACGGTGGCGGACTCCGGGCCGTGCAGCCCGCCCGCGAACACCCATGCCCCGGCCTCGCGCAGCTCCTGGTGGAAGAGCTCCAGGCTGCCCACGATGTCCGCCAGCGCCTCGGCCGAGGGGGGCGCGCCCTCGCTCGGCTGGATCACGCTGAGCAGGTAGTACTTCATGATGTCCTCCTTGGCGTCGTGCCGTTGTCCCCCTCCTACACGAACGGCACACGCCCGGATCGGCACCTCGCCCGAGGACGCCTGAAGAACCTCTTCCCGGCTCAGCTCGCCGCGGCCAGCAGCGGCGTGCCGCCCAGGACCGCCGAGAACCGGTCGACGACCTGGGCCAGCGCCTCGGTGGCGGCGGGCGCGACCGACAGCGAGCCGTCCTCGTGCACGGTGATGTCCTTGTCGAGGGTGAACCAGCCCTGCACGATGTGCGCCGCGCCCATGGAGTTGAGCACGGGACGCAGGGCGTAGTCGATGGCGAGGACGTGGGCGGTGGAGCCGCCGGTGGCGAGCGGCAGCACCGTCTTGCCGGTGAGCGCGTACTGCGGCAGCAGGTCGAGCAGCGCCTTGAGGACACCGGAGTACGACGCCTTGTAGACGGGGGTGCCGACGACGATCCCGTCGGCACGGGCGAACAGCTCGGTGGCCTCGACGATCGCCGGATGCCGGAAGTCCGCGCCGAGCAGGGCCTCGGCGGGGATCGTCCGCACGTCGAGCGGTATCACCTCGTGGCCCTGTTCGAGAAGGCGCCGGTCGAGGTGGCGCAGCAGGCGGTTGGTGCGCGAAGAGACGGACGGGCTGCCGGAGACGGACAGGACGATGGCCATGCGGGACTCCTGTTGCGGAATGCGGGACGGGCGGCAGAAAGGCGGCGGATCGGGAGGAAGGATCAGGCCGCGGGGCAACAGGAGGCGCTGGAGACACGGGCGAGGTCGACATGGCGTCGCCGCGTGAGGTCCAGTCGCATCGTCATGCCGCCGATCGTGTCAGCCGCCGAGGACGGCCGTCAAGGAAGAGCCGGCCGTTCTCGTATCGCGGAACGGCGCGGTGCACGCGGGCACGAGCCGCACGGGAAGGACACGGGGACTTCGGCGGGAAACGGTCGGCGGGCCGGTGTCAGCCACGGTCCTGACGGGCCATCAGCCAGGGTTCCTGCGGGAGCGGAGTGCCGGTCTCCATCAGGGACTTCAGGTTGGACAGGACCGCCGGCCAGCCGCCGGACACGTCGGCGAGCTCCTGTTCGTCCCTGAGGTTCTCGTGGGTGACGGTGAGCCGGACGATGTCGCCGTGGGGCCGGATGTCGAAGGTGACCCGCGAGTGGCTCTCCTCCCGGTCCGCGTTCTCGGGTGCGGCCCAGGTGGTCACCAGGCGGGTCGGCCGGTCCGCCGCCACGACGGTGCCGACCGCGTCGGCGATGCCGGAGCCGTCGGTGCGCACGTGCTCCCAGCGGGAGCCCGGCTGCCAGTCCGAGACGTTGCTGTGGCCCCAGTAGGCGGCGGTCAGGTCGGCGTCCGTGAGGGCGTCCCACACCGCTTCGGGCGTGCTCTCGATGTAGGTGACGTAGACGTAGGTCGGCTTGTCGGTCATGGTTCCCTCGGCTGCTTTCTCGGCTGTTTCCTCGGCACGTCGCTTCACGGCGCCGAGCACGCTCAGGCGCGGGCGCTCGAACCTCTCGATCCAGCGCTCCTGCATGTCGTGCAGCGGGACCGGGTTCAGGTAGTGCAGCTTCTCCCGGCCCCGGCGCACCGTGCTCACCAGGTTGGCGGCCTCCAGGACGGCCAGGTGCTGGGTCACCGACTGGCGCGTCATCCCGATGCGCGCGCACAGCTCCGCCAGCGTCTGCCCGTTGTTCTCGCGCAGCCGGTCCAGCAGCCGTCTGCGGGTCTCGTCGGCGAGTGCCTTGAAGACCCTGTCCATTCCCGAGTCGCCGCCTCCTTGCATACGTACAGTTATGCAGGCGATTACCTGCATGTCAAACCGAGGGCATCCCTGACGGCATGCCGCGTGCGAGAGGGTGGGGGCGGGTGGTGCATGAGTGATGCGTGAGAGGCGCGTGGGTGGTGGGCCCGTCCCCGGCCCACCACCCCGGCCGTCAGGAGACGTCGAGCGAGGTGTCGTCGACGACGAACGACGTCTGGAGGGTGGAGCCCTCGGTGCCGGTGAACTTGATCGTCACCGTCTGGCCCGCGTAGCCGGCCAGGCTGAAGCCGCGCCGGCTGTAGCCGCTCTGGGCGTTGAGGTTGGAGTACGTGGCAAGGGTCGACAGCACGGTGCCGCCGCTGTTGAGCACCTGCACCTTGAGCGTGTCGTAGGCCGTGGTGGTGGTCGTCTCCGCCGTGTCCACGTGGAGGTAGAAGCCCAGCGCGGCCGTCGTGCACCCGGAGGGGATGGTGACGGTCTGCGCGAGGGTGTCCGTGTGGGCGGAGCCGTAACCGTCCAGCCAGGCCTTGTACGAGCCGGTGCGCGCCGCCTCACCGGAGTCGCCGGTGATGACGCCGCTGCTCGCGCTCCAGACGGTGTCGCCGGACTCGAAGCCGCTGTTGCCGAGCAGCTGGGCGGCGGTGCAGGAGCCGGTCCCACCGCCACCGCTGGTGCCCGAACCGGCCAGCCAGGCGGTGGCGTTGAGGGCGAGGGCGGCGTCGGTGGCGCTGGAGTCGTTCCAGCCGTCGTAGAGGGTGTTGCCGGACTGGCCGGTGCCGTCGTCGATCGGCGAGCTGTCGCCCCAGTACGCGACGCGGCCACTGCCGAAGGTGCTGGTGACGAAGAAGGCGCCGGTGTTGCCGGAGTAACCGGTGCGGTGGAGCAGGCCCTTGACGGAGGAGTTGTCGGACGGCTTGAGGGTGGCGGTGGTGCCGTTGGCGATCAGGCTCTTGGTGACGGTGCCGAAGGAGCCGTGCAGCACCGGGTCCGTGGAGTCGCTGATCGCGGCCGGGTGGTCGGAGGTGATGTTGAGCGAGTCGATGGAGAAGCCGAACGGGTCGGTGGAGTCGACGCTGTTGTTGCTCATCAGGTCGTTCAGGATCTGCACCGAGTCCTTGCCGTCGTTGTTGCGGTCGGAGCCGGTGTGATCGGAGATCATGAACAGGCCGCCGCCGTTCTTGACGAAGTTCATGATCGCCGTCTTCTCGGCGCTGGTGAAGAGCGTGTTCGGCTCGGGCAGCACCAGCGCGTCGAAGTTGGACAGGTCGGTCGACGACGAGCCGCCGTAGGAGAGGCTCGCACCGGAGGGAAGCGTCTTGAGGCTGTAACCGCCGGTCCTCTGGAGGGCCACGCCCCAGGAGGACAGGGCACCGGTCCAGTCCGTCTCGGCGGACGGGGAGGAGTCCTGGCCGAGCGGGTCGGGCTGGCTGGTGGAGATGATCCAGTCGGCGTTGCCGGCGGTCTCGGCGTGGGCGTTGTCGAACAGGACGCGGTGGGTGGTGGCCGCGTGGGCGGGAGTGGCGCTGGTGGAGAGCTGCAGGGCCGCCGGGGCGACGAGCAGTCCGAGGCCGGCCAGGCCGGTGGTGAGCCTGCGGCGGAATCTGCGGAATCTTCTGGATCCGGGCATCCGGCGAACCTCCGAGTGGGGTGAAGGGGCGGTGCGGGCGCCGAGTCTGCGCGCGTAGAACCCATCCGAGCGTTCTACACGCGTCACTACGATTGAAAGGTACATGGCATGACCGGACGGTGAACAGAAGGTCCCGGCGACAACCGTATGGAGTGCATCCGGTTACAGGGGGCATTCGATGGACGCGGGGAGGACGACGGAAGACGACAACGGGCGATGAGAACGGGGGACGAGGACAGGAGAGGGCAACGGGGGCGACGACGGGGGACGAGGACGGGGGACGACAGGGAAACGACGAAGAGGGGCGAAGATGGAGATCAGCGGCATCATCAGTGCCATCGTCATCGGCATCGTCATCGGCGTCCTGGGACGGCTCGTCGTCCCAGGCCGTCAGCGCATCGGGATTCTCTGGACGATCCTCATCGGCATCGTGGCCGCGCTGGTCGGCGCCGCGATAGCGGGCGCGATCGGGGTGGCCGACACCAAGGGGGTCGACTGGATCGAGTGGCTCATCCAGATCGCGCTCGCCGCGGTGGGCGTCGTCGCGCTGGACCGGGCGAAGACGACGCATCGCTGACACGGGCCCTCGGCCCCGCTCCGGCACACCCACCGCTCACCGCGACCGTCAGCGGTTCGCGAGCCACTGGCCGTACCAGGCCAGGGTGGTGTCGATGGTGTCGGTGAGCGGAGCCGGGGCCGCGCCGAAGGCCCGCTCGAACGCGGAGGAGTCCACGATCTGGGGCTCCGTGTGCTGGTAGAACATCTCGGCGTACTCCCCCATGAACCGTTCGTCGAACGGGCCGAAGGGGCGGGCTTCGGTTAGGACCACGACGTTCAGCGGCCGCCCGACCCGCCTCTCGATCATCGCGTGGATCTCGCGCGTACTCACAGCGGGCGCGGTCGGGCAGGGTCGCGCAACCGCACCGCTATCTGCTGATCGAGGGCACGCCCGTACCGGGCTACGCCGCCCCGCCCGACACGCTGGACAGTGCCCGGGCGGTGCTCGGGCCGTTCCTGCCGTGCTTCGCGGCGGCCGAGCCCTCCGCGGCGGTGCGGCCACTGGTCGGCCAGATGACGGCCTGGGCCGCCGGGGACCCCGAGGTCGCGGCGTGGGCACGCTCGGTAGTGCCCACGGGCGAAGGGGGCACGGCGCTGGCCGGCGCGGTGCTCGTGTGGGCCCATCTGCACGGGGCCGTGGGTCTGGAGGTGTCCGGGCAGTTCAGCGGCATGCGCCACGAGGGCGCCACACTGCTCGCCGCGCAGATCGACATGCTGGCGGACGCGTTCGCCCTGGACGCCGCGACGGATCGCGGCTGAGCACGAGCCCGACCGAGCCGGCGCGGACGGTCGCCCGCGCCAGCGGGCACTCGCTCACGCAGCCGGACGGCAGCTCGCGCAGACAGGCGACCGCACCCGCAGCCGGACGGCCGCACCCACAGACACGCGGCCCCACCCGCAGCCAGACGGCCGCACCCACAGACACGCGGCCCCACCCGCAGCCAGACGGCCGCACCCACAGACACGCGGCCCCACCCACAGACGGATGCCGCACCCGCACCCGGACGGCAGCTCCGGCACACGGACGGCCGCTCGCGCCGGCGGGTGCTTGCGCGCCCCGGGCGGGTGCGGGGTGGGCCGTTGATCAGCCGAGTTCCAGGGTGGTGACCCCGTAGACCCGCGCGCGTGCGTACGGCCGTACCGGTCCCGTGTACATGCGGGCGGTCTCGAAGGACGGCGCCAGACCGGCCTGCTCGGCCAGGGCGATGCCCGCCGCGTTGGTCTCGGGGACGTCCACGGCCACCTCGTGGCCCTCGGCGTCTGCGGTCAGCGCCGCGAACAGGGCCCGTGCGTCCTCGGGGGTGTCGGCGAACAGCGGACCGATGCGCAGGCCGACGTGGGCCGGGCGGAGCACGCCGTAGCCGGTGACCCTGTCGCCTGCGCGGCGGACCAGGGCGCGGTGTCCCGGCGTGGTCAGCCAGTGGGCGACGAAGCGCGGGCGCTCCGCCGGATGACAGGCGGCGTCGTAGGCGGTCACGTCCGCCAGGTCGGCGGGGCCGGCCTGCCGGATGCCGGCCGGAGGCCGGGCGGCGGGCGCCGTGCCGGTGAACCGGATGGTGCGGTGAGCGGCCTCGAAGCCCGACTGCCGGTAGTTGTCCTGCTGGGCGACCACGCCGTCCAGGCCGATCGTACGGTCCCCCGCGTGGGCGAGGGCGGTCTTCCAGGTGGTCAGGCCGTGGCCGTGGCCGCGCAGGTCGGGGCGGACCAGGTAGCAGCCCAGGAAGGCGTAGTCGGGGCCGTGGTTCACCACCGAGATCGCGGAGACGGGTTCACCGTCGATCCGGCCCAGGAAGAAGCCGTCCGGGTCCTGGGCGAAGAAGGCCGGCCCGTCGGACAGCCCCGGGTTCCAGCCCTCGTCCGCCGCCCACCCTCTGATCACCGGCCAGTCCTCGAGGGTGGCCCGGGTGACGACGAGGTCTTCGTGGACGGCGAAGGGCATGGATGTGCTCCGTATGTCCGTGGGTGTTCGAGTGCTTCCGTGGGGCGTGCGCGCAGCATCCTTCCGGATCGCGGGTGGGCGCGCCACGGCGGGATCAAGCCGTACGCCCACGGCCGATCGGCCGCTTCCGCATGCCGGCCGGGCCCTTTAGGGTGACCGGTCATGAACCCGGCCGACATCAGCCTCCGCCCGGTGGACGAGGCGGACCTGCCCGTCATGGAACGCTTCCTCCACGATCCCGAGGCCGCGTCGCCCTTCCAGTGGTACGGCTGGCGGGATCCGGGGCGCTGGCGCCGGCAATGGGCGGAGAACGGTCTGCTCGCCGAGGACACGGGGCACCTGATGGTGGTGCGCGGGCCGGAGCGGCTGGGGTTCGTCGCCTGGCGCAGGATCGTCCCGGCGCCGGCCTCGTACTACTGGAACATGGGCATCGCGCTGCTGCCGGAGGCCCGCGGGAAGGGTGCCGGGACCGAGGCGCAGCGGCAGCTGATGCGGTACCTCTTCGCGCACAGCACCGTGATGCGGATCGAGGCGGACACCGAGGCCGAGAACCTCGCGGAGCAGCGCGCCCTGGAGAAGGCGGGCTTCACCAGGGAGGGCGTCCTGCGCAGCGTCTCCTTCCGGGACGGCCGCTGGCGGGACGGAGTGCGGTACAGCATCCTGCGCGGCGATGTGCACTGAGAGTTCCGCACGGCGACCCGGACCGGGGCCCCGCCGCTCGGACGGGGGGGAGGACCCCACCGGTGCGTCCCGCGCGGGTGGGGTCCTTCCGTGCCGTAGGGCGGACGGGGGCGACTCAGCGGTGCGTCCGGGGGCGGTGGCGCCGGTAGAGGACGGATCCGCCGAGCAGCAGTGCCGCGCTCGCGGCGACGGCGGGCAGGGTCTGGTCGGTGCCGGTGTGGGCGAGCGACGCCTGCGTCGTGGGGGTGGTCACGGGGTGCGGCAGCGGCTTCGGTGCCGGGTGCGGCGTGGCGCGCGTGGGCGGTGCGACCGGCCGGGGTGCGGGCTTGTCGGGGCGTTCGCCGTTCGTGGACGTGTTGCCGACCGACGGATTGCCGACGCCGGCCACGTTCACGGTGTTGCCGCTGACGTTGACCGGGACGTGCACGGGAAGCTGGATGCCGTTGCCGGAGATCACGCCTGGCGAATCCTTTCCGCCGGCCCGTGCCGTCGCTCCGCCGCCGGAGGGCGTCCGATCCCTCCCGGCGGACGCGTTGACGCAGCGGTTGCCCGCCGCGGGGTTGAGGAGTCCCACCACGCTCACCGTGTTGCCGCACACGTTCACCGGGATGTGCACCGGGAGCTGAATGGTGTTGCCTGAGATCAACCCGGGCGAGCCGACCGCGGCGCCGTCCGCCGTGGCTCCGCCGTCGGCGGCGAACGCGGCGGACACCGGCACTGTCATCGCCATGGCGCCGGACGCGGCGACGGCGATCACACCGTTTCGGGTAACCCGTTTCATAGGTCCTGTGCCTTCCAGACATGGAGTGCGGGCACTCGCCCGCGCCGGGTAAAACGCCGGTGAACGATCCGAGTTATGGCTTATCGGTCTTTCACCCCATCGAGCGGCCCGCTTTTCGAACGGCCCGCGGAGCCTCGCACGGGCGCCCACGGCAGCCGGGGGCCGTGCCGGATCACGCCCGCCGCGGCGCCGGGAGGCGAGGCCCGGGGGCGCCGCTTATGGTGTTCGAGGGCGTTGTCCCGGTCCGCGGCGGAGCGCCCCTGGAGGCATCGATGCTGGCCAAGCTGTCGACGCGGTCGGCGGCCCGGCGCTGTGCGGGCGTCGGGGCCGTGACGCTGACCCTGCTCGGCGCGGGGCTGCCGGCGGCGGTCGCGGGCGACGGGCCGCCCGGTCTGAGCCGGTTCTACCGTCAGAAGGTGACGTGGGCGGCGTGCGAGGCGGGCGCCCCCGACGACATGCAGTGCGGCAAGGTCACCGTCCCCCTCGACTACGCCCGTCCGGGTGGGGGCACCATCGATCTGGCGCTGGCCCGCTACCGGGCCACCGGCAAGTCGCGGGGTTCGGTGGTGCTCAACTTCGGCGGCCCCGGCGGCGCGGGCGTCCCCGCGCTCGCCGCGGACGGCGGCAAGGAGTTCATGGACCTGACCAACGGCTACGACGTGGTCACCTTCGATCCGCGGGGCGTGGGCAGGTCCTCCCCGGTCAGCTGCGGGATCGGCACCGACGCGGACTCCTCGGACGCGGGCGGCGGTTCGGGCGAGGCGAATCCGGACCTCGGCAACGCGACGGCGGCGCGCAAGGCGCTGGAGGAGTGGAAGAAGGTCGCGGCCGAGTGCGCGAAGCACTCCGGCCCGGTCCTGCCGCACATAGGGACGGTCGACGCGGCGCGGGACCTCGACGTGATCCGTCAGGCCCTCGGCGACCGCAAGCTCAACTACCTGGGCTTCTCCTACGGCACCCGGCTCGGCGCGGTGTACGCGGCCGAGTTCCCGCACAAGGTGGGTCGGATGGCCCTCGACGGGGTGGACACGCTGACCGAGCCTCTGTCGGAGCAGGGCCGGGTGGCCGCCGAGGGGCAGCAGACGGCCCTGGAGGACTTCCTCGACTGGTGTGTGCAGGACATCGCCTGCCCGTTCGGACAGGACCGGCGCGCGGCCGGCGACCAGGTGCTCCAGCTCATCGGCTCGCTCGACGCGAGCCCGGTGCCGAACGGTTACGGCGGCAGGCTCTCCGGCCAGGACCTGGTGGGTGCGATCGGGCAGGCGCTGTACAGCAAGGCCATGTGGCCCTCCCTGGAGCGTGCGATCGCCTCTCTGGTCCAGGACGGTGACACCCGCGGTGTCGAGGCCTTCGCGACCGGCGGTATGGCCCCGCCCCCGGGCGACGGACAGGCCCGGCAGGCCCGGCAGGCCCGGCAGGGCGCGCCGGAGCGGGCCGGAGCGGCGAGGCCGCCGGGCAGCGGCGGCGGACTGGTGGGCGCCGCGGACGTGCCGCCGGACAACGCGCCGGCCGCGATGATGGCGATCAACTGCGCGGACGACCCGGACCGGCCCAGCGCCGGGCAGCTCACCAAGGACCTCGGCCGGCTCAGCGCCGACTACGAGGCGGCCTCACCGGTCTTCGGCCACTACCGGCTCAGCGAGCTGCTGATGTGCTACGGCCGCCCCAAGGGCAGCGATTTCATCCGGGAGAAGGTCAAGAACGTCGACACCGCCCGGATGCTGCTGGTGGGCACCCGCGGCGACCCGGCGACCCCGTACCGCTGGACCGTGGAGACCGCGCGGCGGCTGGGCCGGTCGGCCGTGGTGCTCGACAACCGGGGTGAGGGTCACACGGGGTACGCGTCATCCCGGTGCGTGCACCGGAAGGTGAACGACTTCCTCCTCTACGGTTCCCTTCCGCCGAGCGGAAGCTCCTGCCCGCCGGACACGCAGCCCGGCATCAGCGGGTGAGAGGCCGGCGGGTGAGGCGTCGGCGGGCGGGAGACCGGCGGGTGGGAGACCGGCGGGTGGGAGACCGGCGGGCGGGAGACCGGCGGCCGCGCGGTCCGGTCCGGCTCAGCCGGTGACGATCTCCGGCTGGTAGAGGTCCAGCCACAGGGCCAGGTCCAGGGTCTTCTCCAGCCCGCGCCGGGCCGCCTGGGTGATGACGGGTGTGTCGCGGTGCGCCGCCTCGCGCACCCGCTCCCGGTCGACGAGGTCGAACACCGGGTGTCCGGGCCGGGCGAGCAGGTCCTTGGTGTGGTCCTGGAGGGCGAGCGCGTACTTGGGGTCCTGGGTGGACGGGTACGGGCTCTTGACCCTGTCGTACACGGACCTGGGCAGCAGGTCCGCGGTGGCCTCCCTGAGCAGGCTCTTCTCCCGTCCGTCGAAGGACTTCAGGGACCAGGGCGTGTTGTAGACGTACTCCACGAGCCGGTGGTCGCAGAAGGGCACCCGCACCTCGAGTCCGACGGCCATGCTCATCCGGTCCTTGCGGTCGAGCAGGACGCGTACGAAACGGGTCAGGTGCAGATGGCAGATCTGCCGCATCCGGTACTCGAAGTCGCTCTCGCCGTCGAGGCGGTGGATGCCGGAGACGGCGGTGCGGTAGCTGTCGGCGACGTAGGAGGGCAGGTCCAGCGTCCGGGCGAGGTCGGACCGCATGACGTCGCCGTCGTCGCCGAAGTCGCGGGCGAAGCGCACCAGCCAGGGGAAGGTGTCGGCGCGGCGTGCCTCCTCGTCGAAGAACTGCTGGTAGCCGCCGAAGACCTCGTCGGCGGACTCGCCGGACAGGGCGACCGTGGAGTGGTCGCGGATGCTGCGGAACAGCAGGTACAGCGAGGCGTCCATGTCGCCGAGGCCCATGGGCAGGTCCCGGGCCCGGAGCACCCTCGCCCGCACGTCGGGGTCGGCGAGGGTGTGGGCGTCGAGCACGATGTCCTGGTGGTCGGTGTCCGCGGCGCGGGCCAGGTCGTGCACGAACGGCGTGTCGGGGGTGGCGCGCAGGTCGTCGGCGACGAAGTTGTCCGTCTGGCCGACGAAGTCGACGGCGAAGCTGCGTACCCTCTCGCCGTGCTCGGCGAGCTGACGGGCGGCCAGCGCGGTCATCGCCGAGGAGTCCAGGCCGCCGGAGAGCAGGGTGCAGCGGGGCACGTCGGCGACGAGCTGGCGGCGCACGATGTCGTCCAGGAGGGTGCGGACGGTGGCGATGGTGGTGTCGCGGTCGTCCGGGTGGGGCCGGGTGTCCAGGCGCCAGTAGACGCGGGTGTGCGGGCCGGTGCGGTCGACGGTGACGACGGTGCCGGGTTCGACCTCGCGCATGCCGTCCCACACCGCGTGTCCCGGGGTCTTGACGAAGGTGAACAGCTCGCGCAGCCCGTCGAGGGTGACCCGGCGGCGGATGAGGGGGTTGGCGAGGATCGCCTTGGGCTCGGAGCCGAAGAGGACGCCGTCGGGGGTGGGGTGGTAGTAGAACGGCTTGATGCCCATGCGGTCGCGGATCATGACCAGCTTGTCGTGGCGGCCGTCCCACACGGCGAAGGCGTACATGCCGTTGAGCCGCTCCGCGACGGTGTCGCCCCACTCGAGATAGCCGCGCAGGACCACCTCGGTGTCGGAGTCGGTGGTGAAGCGGTGGCCGCGCGCGAGGAGGTCGGCGCGCAGTTCGGTGAAGTTGTACGTCTCACCCGAGTAGACGAGTGCGACGCGACCGTCCGGGGTGTCGGCGGTCATGGGCTGGCGGCCGCCGGGCAGGTCGATGATCGCGAGCCGGCGGTGGCCGAGGGCGGCGGGCCCGTCGGTCCACGTGCCGCGGGCGTCGGGGCCGCGGCAGGCCATCGTCTCCGTCATCGCGTCCAGGGTCGCGGCCTCGGCGCGCAGGTCGCGGTCGTAGGAGACCCAGCCGGTGATGCCGCACATGTCGTACCTCCTGGCGCACCAGTTGTATCGAGCACCTATATGACGAGCCTCTGCCACCCGACCGGGCCGGTCAACGCGGCCGTAGCCCGAACGACCGTGCCACCCTCGTGTTTTCGGCCGCACTTTGCTTACGCGACACTTACGAATGGGCCGCCCACCAGGAGCGACCCGCCGGGATTCGGCCACGGGCAAAGACTTCCCCAACATGGGCAAACACATCCCGCACCGCATTCCATCCCGGCCCCCAGAAGCGGTGACGACGGCCGGCGGCGCGGGGGCGACCACCGCGCGTCCGGGCCCCGATTACTCCAAATGCCCGGTATGGGAAATCGCCCTATGGTTCTGTCATGGAGCACGATCTGAGTCCCGCGACCCTTGCCCGGCTGCGGCGCCCCCGCAGCTACCCCGCGGTGTCCGTGCTGACGCCGACGCACCGCCGCGAGCCCGACAACTTCCAGGATCCGGTCCGGCTGCGCAATGCCGTGGCCGAGGCCAAGAAGCAGCTGGAGACCGACCCGGCGGTCACCCGGGAGCGGCGCGCCGACGTCGTGCGGCACCTCGACCAGGCCCTCGCCGAGGTGGACCTGACCCATGCCGAGGACGGGCTGCTGATCCTCGCGGCGCCCGGCGAGCACCAGGTCTGGTCGCTCGGCCGTACGGTTCCGGAGCGCGTGGTCCTCTCGGACACGTTCCTCACCCGCAACCTGGTCTCCGCGCACGCCGCCGAGCGCCCCTTCTGGGTCCTGTCGGTCTCCGCGGACCGCATCACCCTGTGGAACGGCGGGGGCGGGCGGGTCACCGAAGCACGCACCGGCGGCTTCCCGCTGGCCCGCGACCTCGGCGAAAACTTCGACGCCGAGCGCCAGGAGCAGATCGGTGACGCGCCGAGCATGTTCCGCGACGAGCGCACCCGCCACTTCCTGCGGGACGCCGACACCGCGATGAGCGCGGTCCTGCGCGACCACCCGCGTCCGCTGTACGTCACGGGCGTGCCGGCCGCGCTCTCCGTCCTCGACGAGTTCGGCTCGGTCGCCAAGTGCGCCGTCCAGGTGCCGCGCGGCGGGCTGGCGCACGGCACCGCCGATGCCGTGTGGCGTGCGATACGGCCGGTGCAGGAGGCCCAGGCGCGCGAGGAGACGGAGGCCGTCGTCCGCGAGCTCACGGCGGCCCGCGGGCGCAAGGAGTTCGCGGCCGGCGTCGACGAGCTGTGGCGCACCGCCCGGGAGGGCCGGGTGCGGCTGCTGGCCGTCGAGGAGAACTACCGGGTGACGGTGCGCGACGCCTTCGGCGACCATCTGATCCCCGCCGCGAGCGGCGACCTCGACGCCCGCGAGGACATCGTGGACGAGATCGTCGAGCTGTGCCTGGAGACCGGGGCCGAGGTCCGCTTCGTCCCGGACGGCACCCTGGGCGAGGAGCAGGGCATGGCCGGGGTCCTGCGGTACTGACCGCGAGAGCGCACCGGTCGGACCGGGACCGAAAGCGCTTCCGAGCCCCTCACGCTCCCTCCTCACCGGCGTCTACGCTACGGCGGGACTCGTCGGCGAGGAGGGAGCGCGTACGTGGGTGAGCTGCTGGGCGTGGCGGTGCTGGGTGCCGGGCACATGGGGGCCGATCACATACGACGGCTGGACCAGGTGGTGAGCGGAGCCAGGGTGGCCGCGGTGGCGGACCCGGACACGGCCCGGGCGAAGGAGGCGGTGGGCGGGATCGCGGATGTCTCGGTGCACGAGGAGGCGGTGGCCGCGCTCGACGCTCCGGGTGTCGAGGCCGTCCTGATCGCCTCGCCCGGGCCCGCGCACGAGGAGGCGCTGCTCGCGGCCTTCGCGCGGGGGCTGCCGGTGCTGTGCGAGAAGCCGATGGTCCCGGACTCGGACGGGGCGCTGCGGGTGGTGGAGGCGGAGGCCCGGCTCGGGCGGCGGCTGGCGCAGATCGGCTTCATGCGGCGCTACGACGCCGAGTACCGGCGGCTGAAGTCGCTGCTGGACGACGGGACCCTGGGGCGGCCGCTGATGCTGCACTGCACCCACCGCAACGTCTCCTCCCCGCCGCACTTCACCAGCGCCATGCTGATCAACAGCTCGGTGTCGCACGAGATCGACGCGGCCCGCTGGCTGCTCGGCCAGGAGCTGACCGCGGTGACCGTGCTGCGTCCGGCGCCGTCCTCGGGGGCGCCGCAGGGCCTGGCGGACCCGCAGTTCGTGCTCTTCGAGACGGAGCGGGGGGCGCTGGTGGACGTGGAGGTGTTCGTCAACTGCGGGTTCGGCTACCAGGTGCGCTGCGAGGCCGTGGGCGAGACGGGCAGCGCCCGCATCGGCGAGGAACACGGGATGGCCGTCACCTCGGGGGGCGGTGCCCGCCAGGAGGTGCCCCAGGACTACCTCGTACGCTTCGCCGACGCCTACGACCGTGAGGTCCAGGCCTGGGTGGACGCCACCCGGCGCGGACGCGTCACCGGCCCCGGCGCCTGGGACGGCTACGCCGCCTCCGCCGTCGCCGAGGCCGGGGTCCGCTCGCTCGAGGGAGGCGGGCGCGTGCGGATCACCCTCGCCCCGCGCCCGGACCTCTACGCGCGAACCGACGGCTGAACCGCACGCGCGTGACCGTGTTGCCGGTCCGCGTTGCCGGTCCATGTTGCCGGTCCATGTTGCCGGTCCGCGTTGCCGGTCCGCGGCGGCCCGGGAGCGGCCGGGCGTGGCGGCCGTCGTACTCAGACCGTGCCGAACAGGGCGTTCAGGCCTCGGTCGACGGCCCCGGACACGTCCTCCCGGCCGGCCGCGACGACGGCGTAGGTCCGCAGCAGGAAGCGGCGCAGCGCCGGGGTGTCGAGCTGGAGGAGCGCCATGCCGGACCGGGAGTGCAGCTCGAGCGCCGTACGGTTCTCGCCGCAGGGCCACAGGTGCACGTCCCCGGCCCCGGCGGGCTGTCCGAGGCCCTCCTCCAGCAGGGAGCGGGAGAAGGTCCAGGAGACCTCCTCGCCGTCGAGGGAGGCCTCGGGCGGGAAGTCCATGTGCACGGCCAGCGGGTCCCCCGAGGCGTAGCGGAGGGTGGCGGGCACGGCGAGTTCCTGCTCGTCCGCGGTGATCAGGCGGGCGCGGACGGGCTGCTCGAGGGTGATGTCCATGGATCGGTCTCTCCTGCGGGTCGGAGGTCGGCCGGTTCTGCCGTGTCGGTCTGCTCTGCCTTGTCGGTCTGCCGTGTGTTGTTAGGAGTCCGCAGGGTCCGTTTGCATTACGCCCGACCGACCCCCAATTCATGTGACCTGCGTCACTGTCGCCTCGGGGGCTGCGCCCGAGGCGCGGAGGAATGGAACGGGCACTCGTCGAACGTCCTTTTGAGCGACTGCTCGGACTCGTGACGGTCCACCAAGTCACGTAGGCCGCCTACGACTTGCCCGTCCGATCGCGTACGCGGCGGCAGCGGTCGAGTCGCTCCGGGAAGACTGTGGCATATGCCAGATGCACCACCGTAGTGTGTGTCGTCGAATCCCTTACGGGCCGTCGCCCGCTGTGCAACAGTCGTAGCGGTCCCCCACACCGCCCTGGCCGTACCGCTCGTCGTCCCCCCTTCCGGAGTGCGTCATGCCGCCCCCTCTCTCCGCGGACCGCTCGGCCGCCCAGCCGCCGGGACGCGGCGCCGTCGACGCCCTGATATCGCAGACACGCAGGCTCCGTGGCGAGGTGGACGCCGTGCGGCAGGAGACGCGGGGCGACACCGCGGACCCACGGGGCCGGTGGGAGCGCGCGCTGTGCGACCTGGCCCTGCACCAACTCCGCGATCTGGGCGAACACCTGGCCCAGCTGAGGGACGGCCCGCCCCCGGTCCCCGCCGTACCCGGCACGGCGACCGCCGCACCCGCCGAACCGGCGGGTGCGCGCCGAGGCTCCCTGCTCAGCCGGGTCGGCAGCGCGGAGTGGAACCTGCTGACGGACGAGGCCGGCTGGTCCGCCGAGTTCTACCGGATCCTCGGCCGCGACCCCGCCGGCCCCGCGCTCACCCTCGACGAACTGCCCTCCCTGGCGCTCGACGAGGACCGGCCCCGGCTCACCGCGATGATCACCGACTGCCTGGTCGACGCCCGGCTCATCGACGGGGAGTTCCGCATCGTGCGACCGGACGGCACGGTCCGTACCGTCCACATGATGGGCGAGCCCGTGGTCGACACCGACGGTGGCACCGCCTCGATGTGGGCCGTGCTGCGCGACGTCAGCGAGCTGCGCCGCAGCCAGTCGGCGGTGCGCGAGACCCGTGACGTCCTCCAGCACCACCGGGACCTGGCGCAGACCGAGCGACGGCTCGCGGCCGAACTGAAGGAGGCCGTACTGCCGTCGTGGCAGGGCACCCTCCGGCTGCCGCGCCGGGGCCGCCCTGCCCTCGACCTGGCCGCCTCCCACCTGCCCGCCTCCGTCGGCGCGCCCGTGGGAGGCGACTGGTACGACGCGCAGGAGCTGTCCGACGGCGAGCTGCTGCTCGGCGTCGGCGCCCTCGCCGGCCACGGGACCGGCGCGGCCTCCGGCATGGCGATGCTGCTGGGCGCCCTGCGCGGCCTGGCGATGGCGGGCACCGCGCCCGGCCGGCTGTTGACGGGACTGAACCGGTTACTGGACGCCACCGCCGAGCCCGCCCTGGGCAGCGCCGTGTGCTGTCGCTACCGGCCCGCGACCCGCACCCTGGTGTGGGCGCGGGCGGGCCACCCCGCCCCACTGCTGTTCCGCGACGGGACCGGGCGGGCCCTGGACGCGCCGGAGGGCGTCCCGCTCGGCGCCGCACCCGGCGCCGCCTACGGGCAAGCCGAGGAGACCCTCGCCGTGGGCGACCTGCTGGTGCTGCACACCGACGCACTGGTGCCCGGGCACAGCGGACCGGCCGCCGTGGACCGCCTGCTCGCCCTCGCCCCGCGGTTCGGCGCGGCGCGCGGCGCGCGGGACTGCGTGCGGACGCTCGTGGAGGAGTTCACCGCGAGCGGGCGCACGGACGACGCCTGTGTGCTCGTCGCCAGAGTGACGACGTAGCCGCGGTGACGACGTAACCGTGGTGACGAAGAAGCCGTGCTGACGAAGAAGCCGTGGCGACGGCGTAGCCGCAGGGAACCGAGCGGCCCCTACGCCAGGGCGCTGCCGGGGCTCCTGCCCTTCCCCTTGGGCATGGCCAGCCGGATCTCCTCCCGCAGCTCGTGGATCTTCGGATAGCCGGCGAACTGGGCGGTGAGCCGGTACATCTGGCGCAGGCGGTCCCAGGTACGGCGGGAGGAGTTCGACCCCATCGCCATCAGGGCCAGCCGGGCGTACCGCGCCGCCTGTTCGGGATCGTCGGCGATGAAGCAGGCGGAGGCCATGGAGAGATGGTCGAAGATCTTCGACCGCTCGCGCCCGTCGACGCGCAGGGCCAGGGCCTTCTCCGCGTAGTGCTGGGCGTGCACGGCCGCGCCCGGGTCGAACTCGGCCAGCGTGCGGTACGCCAGCGCGTGCATGCCGTACAGATCCTCGTCCTTGAAGGTCTGCATCCAGTCCAGAGGCTCCGGTTCGCCCTTCTCGGAGACGAACAGGTCCTCCGCCTGTCCGAGGGTTCGGCGCATCGCCTGGCCCTTGCCCATCGACGCCTGCGCCCAGGCCTCGATGGTGTGGAACATCGCCTTGGTGCGCGGCTGGAGGCGCTCGCCCGAGCCGGACTGGGCGAGTTTCATCAGGTCCAGCGCCTCGTCGGGCCGGCCCAGATGCACCATCTGGCGTGCCGCGCGCGAGAGCGCCTCGCCCGCGCGGGGGCGGTCGCCGCCCTCGCGTGCCGCGTGCGCGGCGATGACGAAGTACTTCTGCGCGGTCGGCTCCAGGCCGACGTCGTGCGACATCCAGCCCGCCAGGACGGCGAGGTTGGCGGCGACGCCCCACAGGCGCCGCTGGAGGTGGGGTGGGTGGTGGTAGGCGAGCATGCCGCCCACCTCGTTGAGCTGGCCGACCACCGCCTTGCGCTGGAGCCCGCCGCCGCGGGCCGCGTCCCAGGCGCGGAACACCTCCACCGAGCGTTCCAGTTCCTCGATCTCCTGCGACCCGACGGGAGCGGCGTCGTAACGGTCGTACCCGGCGGGGTCGGCGTGCAGGGGCTGGTCGAGTCGGGGGGCGTCGGCGTCGAGCGTGGGGTCGGTGTGGAGCCAGTCGTGCATGGCGCCGCTGAGTGCGGATCCCGCGGTGAGCGCGGCACCCGCGCCCACCAAGCCGCGTCGGTTGAGCATGAGGTCCATTCCCGTGAATTCGGTGAGGACCGCGGCGGTCTGCTCGGGCGCCCACGGCACTCCGTCGGGAAGGTCCACACTCCCGTCGCCCTGCCGTTTCCCCGTGCGCCCGTGCCGTACCAGACCGAGGTCCTCGATGGTCACGACACGGCCGAGACGCTCGGTGAACAGGGCCGCCAGCACCCGCGGTACGGGATCGCGCGGGATCTCCCCCGTGTCGATCCACCGCCGCACCCGGGAGGTGTCGGTCGCCAGCTGGGGGTGGCCCATGGCCGCCGCCTGCCGGTTGACCAGCCTCGCGAGTTCCCCTTTGGACCAGCCGGCCAGGCCGAACAGGTCCGCGAGACGGGTGTTGGGTTGTCCTGTCACGTCAAGCCCCCAGGTACTCGGCTGAGTTGACAGTAGACCCGCCGAGACTTGCCGGGCGACTATTCGCCAGGGTTCGCCAGGGTGCGCCAGATGGTGTGCCAGGGGACGACGGGTGTCAGGTAGGAACGCGCCACCCCGACCCGGTGGCCCGTCGATATGACAGGCGCATTCCCCAGGGTGCGTCAGGGCGACCGGGCCGGGCAGCGCGCGTCAAGCAGCAGGCACACGAAGGGATCTGTCTCGGTCATGTACGCAGCATCGTCCTCCGTGTCCGCCCCGCCCCGGTCGCTGCGCCCCCGTCCGGGCGCCGGCGGCCCCTACCTCGACCCCGCGCGTCCGGCGGCCCCCGTGCTCGGTGCGGGCCGACCGCGGCGCGCCGCGGGGATCGGCACACAACCGCTCAGCGGGAGAATCGACTTGTCCGGCCCCCAGGGCGCCCAGCTGCGCACGGCGCTGGCCTCGGTGCACCGGATCTGCCCGGAGTTCGCTCCGGTTCAGGTGCTGCGCCGCAGCGGCCGGTCCGTGCTCCTGGTCGGCACGACCGGGCGCAGTACGGCCGTCGCCAAGTGCTTACTGGACCACTCGCCCGCGTGGGCCGAGCGGTACCGGCACGAGATAGCCGCATACCGCTCGTTCGTCCGGCACCGGCCACCGGTCCGTGTGCCCCGGCTGATCGCGGCGGACCCGGACAACTGCACACTGGTGATCGAGCGCATGCCGGGCCGGGTGGCCGCTCTCCAGCGGCACCCGGTGGAGACCCCGCCGCGGGCGGACATCAGGACCGCCCTCGGAGCGATCTGCCGGCTGAACTCCTGGCGCCCGCCGGCGGGCACGTTCGACGCCCCGCTGGACTACGCCGCCCGCATCTCGCGCTACCACGAGCTGGGGCTGCTCACCGACCGCGACATGGGCGACCTGCAGAAGCTGCTGCACGGCATCGCGCACGCCGCCGGCCGGCAGGGCATGGGCCAGTTCTGCCACGGCGACGCGCTGCTCGCGAACATCCTGCTCTCGCCGGCCGGTCCAGTGCTGGTGGACTGGGAGCACGCGGGCTGGTACCTGCCGGGCTACGACCTGGCGACGCTGTGGTCGGTGCTCGGGGACGCGCCCGTGGCGCGGCGGCAGATCAGCCAGCTCGCCCAGGCCGCGGGCCCGGCGGCACGGGACGCCTTCCTGGTGAACCTGATGCTCGTGCTGACCCGGGAGATCCGTACGTACGAGACGGCCGTGCAGCGCTCGATGCACGACACGGCCCCGGCGGCACCGGGCCCGGCCCATCCGGGTGCCGCGCCGTCCGGCGAGGAACAGCGGCTGCTGCTGCGGCGGCTGCACGACGACTGCCAACTGGCCCGCCGGGCCGTGCGCGCGGCGGTCGGCACCCGCTGACGGGAACGAGGGTCCGTGGTGCGCCGCCGCACGGCAGCGCACCACGGACCCTCGCCGTGTGCCACGTCGCGTCCGCATTCGCTTCCCCTGTGTGTCCCTCTTTCGAAGTACCCGTGGAGAGGCCATTGGTGTACGCCACTGACGCCCCGCAGGCCCCGGTCCCGCCGTGGCGAAACTCGCCGGACCCCCGATTGACGTGGGAAATCGCGTCCTGGTGCGCATGATTGACGGATGGTCGGACAGCCGGTACCACTGATCACGCCTGAGCCCGCGGGGGCTGTCGCAGCCCCGGGATCTCAGTGGTACCAGCCCCGCACGCCCCGCCACGCCCGAGCGCCCCAGGAGGCTGCATTGCGAGGACCCGCCACCCACCCCAGACCCGCGCCGGCCCGCGGACGCGCGCCGAGAGCGGGGTCAGGCGCGCGCACGGCGGCCGGCGCGGTCGCCGCCGCCGCGCTGCTGCTGCCGCTGCTGGGCGCCGCCCCGTCCGCGGGTGCCGCCGTGGACGACACCGGCCGGCTGCAACGCGCGTTCACGTCCGCCTCCGCCGAGTACCACGTGCCGCTCAGCGTCCTGCTGGGCGTGTCCTATCTGCAGTCCCGCTGGGACGGGCACGGCGGCGCGCCGAGTGTGACCGGCGGCTACGGCCCGATGCACCTCACCGACGCGCGCACCGCGCTGGCCCGCGCCCCGCACCACAGCGAGGGCACCGAGGACGCGCGCGGCGACAGCGCCCGCCCGGCCCTGCACCCTCGGGCGACGGTGCCGGCGGACTCCGAACTGCCCGCCCGGCTGAAGACCTTGACCAAGGCGGCCGGGCTGACCGGCATCCCGGCCGAGCGGCTGCGCAGCGACGCGGCGGCGAACGTCGAGGGCGGTGCGGCGCTGCTGGCCGCCGCCCAGAGGAAGCTCGGCGAGCCGCTGAGCGAGAACCCGGCCGACTGGTACGGGGCGGTGGCCGAGTTCTCCGGGGCGGACGACAGCGCGACGGCGGCGGCGTACGCCAACGACGTGTACGACGTGATCCGCTCCGGCGAGCGGCGCACCACCGACGCCGGGCAGCAGGTCGTCCTGGCCGCCCGGCCGCGGCTCGCGCCGGACCTGACGCAGCTGGCACTGACCGGGCTGCGGAACGTCTCGGCGGCCGGTACCGAGTGCCCGGCCTCGGTGTCCTGCGAGTGGATCCCGGCGCCGTACGAGCAGTTCGGTACCGACGACTACGGCAACCACGACGTGTCCGACCGGCCGGCGTCGCAGCGCATCCGCTACATCGTCATCCATGACACGGAGGGCCGCTGGGACGGGGTCCTCAATCTGATCAAGGACCCCACCTATGTGTCGTGGAACTACACGCTGCGCTCCACGGACGGGCACATCGCCCAGCATGTGAAGGCCAAGGACGTGGCCTGGCACGCGGGGAACTGGTACGTCAACGCGGCCTCGATCGGCCTGGAGCACGAGGGGTTCCTGGCCGACCCGGACGCCTGGTACACGGAGGCGATGTACCGCTCCTCGGCGCGGCTGGTGAAGTACCTCGCCGGGAAGTACGGCATTCCGCTGGACCGGCAGCACATCCTCGGCCACGACACGGTGCCGGGTCCCACCACCGGGACCATCCCCGGCATGCACACCGACCCGGGGCCGTACTGGGACTGGCGGCACTACTTCCAGCTGCTGGGCCGCCCGTTCGAGCCCACCGCGGGCAAGAACGGCGGGCTGGTGACCATCCGGCCCGACTACGCCGCCAACCAGCCGGAGTACACGGGCTGCGAGACGGCCGGCGAGCCGTGCGCCGCACACGGCTCCAGCGAGGTGCGGCTGTACTCGCAGCCGGACACCTCCTCGCCCCTGATCAAGGACATCGGGCTGAGGCCGGGCGGCGGTGACTCGACGATCGACGTCAACGACGTGGCTTCGCGGGTGGAGACCGGTCAGCAGTACGCGGTCGCCGACCGGCAGGGCGACTGGACGGCGATCTGGTACCTGGGGCAGAAGGCCTGGTTCCAGAACCCGGCGCAGCGGCCCACCGCGGTGAACGCGGCGGGGCTGGTGGTGACGCCGAAGGCCGGGCTGGACAGTGTGCCGGTGTACGGGCGGGCGTATCCGGAGAAGGAGGCCTATCCGGCAGGCGTGCCCGCGCAGTCGGTGTCACCGCTGCCGTACAAGCTGCTCGCGGGCCAGAAGTACGTGGTCGGTGACCTGGTGCCGGGCGAGTACCTGTACGCGGTCACCTTCACCACGGACTCGCACCGGGTGGTGACCGGCAAGGACCTGTACTACGAGATCCAGTTCGGCCACCGGGTGGAGTTCGTACGGGCCGCGGACGTGCGGCTCGAGTCCTCGGTCCGCTAGGGACCGCCGCACGGGGGACACGGGGGAAGAGAAAGGGCCGGCTCCTCGCTCGACGAGGGGCCGGCCCTTCGCTCGCCGCCTGACGCGGGCGGTCAGCCCTGCTGGAACAGCTCGGCGGGCAGCGGCTTGAGGAGGGCGTACAGGTCGTCGGTGATCGGGCGGTCCCAGGCGGCGATGGTGACCAGGACGCCGTCGCTGCGGTCGAACTGCACGCAGGAGATCCGGCTCTCGGAGAGCTTCAGCCGGCGCACGATCAGGAGGTTGTCGCCCTGGAGCACCGGCATGTCCTCGGTGCCGACGACGGTGACCTCCTCGTCGTTCTCCAGGGCGAGGAGCAGCTGGGCCACCTCGAAGGGCACCTCGCCCTCGGCCACGTCGCGGGCCGGGGAGCCCTCGGGGAGATTGCCGATGATCATCGCGGTGCCGCGGCCGCCGAACAGGTCGTAGCGCAGGAACACGCCCTGGCAGGTGCCGTCGGGCGCGGGCAGCAGGCCGGCGCCGAGGTTGCCGGGCCAGTCGCCCGGGTCCATGGCCAGTACGTCGAAGTCGGGCCCGGCGGGGGTGGCGCTACGGCGACGGAGGAACGACATGCCGCCATGGTACGTGCCCAGGCCCCCTCCGCGTCCTCCGGGCAGCCTCCACCCCTGCCCGAAATCACCCGAACCCCCTCGGCGCACCGCCCGGCGCCGCCGCGGACGGCCCGCCCGCGGCGGCAGGTGTCGTCCCTGCTCCCCGTGGTTCGCGAAGGGGCTGTGCGGGGCACCGTGGGCCGTGTGTGGGTGTTCACTCCCCGGGGGGTGACGGGGGTACGACCGCGATCGGGCTCGCCGCGTGCAGCAGGACGGCGTGGGTGACGGAGCCGATCATGCGGGCCGGGGCGAGCAGGCGGCGGCGGTGGCGGCCCACCACGACGAGTTCGGCGTCGCCGGAGGCGGCGACCAGGTGGCCGGCCGCGTCGCCGGGCGCCACGTGCAGGTCGGCGGGTACGTCGGGGTGCCGGGCGCGGTGCGGGTCGAGGAAGCCCTCGGCCAGGGTCCGGACCTCGTTCTCCACCTCGCCCTGGTCGATGAGCGGCGAGATGTACTCGTTGGGAGCGAGCCAGGTCCGGGCCGGCCAGGCGTAGGCGACCACCGCCCGGACCCGGGCGCCGCGCCGCGCGGCCTCGGTGAAGGCGAACTCCGCCACCGCCTCGTCGGGGCTGTCGACGTTCAGGCCGACGACCACCCGGGGCCCCGCCGCGGGCGGTGCCTCGGCCGCCTCGTCGTGGACCGTCCGGCCGGGCCGGGGCACCACGACGACCGGGCACTCGGCGTCGCGGGCGGCGGCCAGGCCGTTGGAGCCGAGCAACAGGCTGGCGAAGCCGCCCCGGCCGCGGGAGCCGAGCACCAACAGTTGTGCGTCGGCGCCCAGTTCGGGCAGCAGCGCGCCCGGCAGCCCGTCCAGGGCCACGTACTCGACCGGCGTGCCGTCGTCGGTGTGCCCGGCCAGGTGGACGCGGGCGCGGTCGAGCACCGGGTCGTCCTCGCCGTTCGGCGGGCCGGCGACCAGGACGTCGGGGATCCAGGGGGCGTACTGCCGCACATGCACCGCCCGCAGGGGCGCCCCTCGCCGCCGGGCCGCATCCAGGGCCCAGTCCAGGGCGCGCAGGCTGTCGTCCGAGCCGTCGACGGCGGCGACGACCGGGGGGCTGCTCATGGTTTCTCACCTCCGGGTGGCGACCCTGCCCGCTGCCGGGCTCGTGCCGGGTCCGGCCCGGCGACGGTGCCGGCCCGGCAGGCCCTCACGGATCGCGTGTCCCCAAAAGCGCCGGGCACACCCCGGCACACCCCCGGATCCGCGCCCGTCAGGTGAGGTCGAACTCTCCCTCCCGAGCCCCCGACACGAACGCACCCCATTCCGCCGGGGTGAAGATCAGGGAAGGACTCTCCGGACGGCCGCTGTTGCGCATCGCGATGAATCCCTCGACAAAGGCGATCTGGACATCTCCCAGGCCACGGCTGCTGGACTGCCACTCGGCGTTGCTGAGGTCCAGTTCCGGCTTGTCCCATCCCGCGAGCGGGTGCTCCTGGACAGTGCTCTCGGCCACGTCCGTGCTCCTCCCGATTCGTCGTCCGCGGGCCAGCCTAGCGATCGCACCCGGGTGCCGACAGGCCATGTGAGGGGGACCTTTCAGGAGCCGGTCGCTCCGCTCCCGCGAGCCCCGCGGAGGGGACGGACGGCCCGCGGTGCCCTGCCCCCTGCCGGGCGCCGTGGCCGGCCCCGGACCGGCGGGCGGTCACCCCGCCGAGGCCGGTGCGGCGCCCGCGTCACGGCTGCCCGGAACGCCGGCCGGCAAGGGAATTTCCCCTCGGGTCTTGCCTGGGGCCGGGACGGCCTGGATTACTGATCCCAGCATCTCGACCGAATGATCGGTCGACCGTATTGTCGTGGTACGTGAGGGAGAGTTCCGGATGGCGCAGGCGACGGAGCTGCTGGACCCGGGGGAACGGCTGGACGTGGCGGAGCTGCGGGCGCTGCAACTGGAGCGGCTGCGGGCCTCGCTGCGGCACGCGTACGAGAACGTGCCGTTCTACCGGGAGTCCTTCGACAAGGCGGGTGTACGTCCACAGGACTGCCGTTCGCTCGCCGACCTGGCCCTCTTCCCCTTCACTTCCAAGGCGGACCTGCGCGAGAACTACCCGTACGGGATGTTCGCCGTGCCCCGCGAGCGCATCCGCCGTATCCACGCCTCCAGCGGCACCACCGGGCGTCCGACGGTGGTCGGCTACACCGACGACGATCTGTCCATGTGGGCGGACATGGTGGCCCGGTCGCTGCGCGCGGCGGGCGCCCGGCCCGGTGACACCGTGCACGTGGCGTACGGCTACGGACTGTTCACCGGCGGCCTCGGCGCCCACTACGGCGCCGAGCGGCTCGGCTGCACGGTCGTCCCGGCCTCGGGCGGCATGACCGCCCGGCAGGTGCAGCTGATCCAGGACCTCGAGCCCCGGATCATCATGGTGACCCCGTCCTACATGCTGACGCTGCTCGACGAGTTCGAGCGCCAGGGCGTCGATCCGCGCTCCACCTCGCTGCGGGTCGGGGTCTTCGGGGCCGAGCCGTGGACCGAGGAGATGCGCGGGGAGATCGAGGAGCGGTTCGGGATCGACGCGGTCGACATCTACGGGCTGTCGGAGGTGATCGGGCCGGGCGTCGCGCAGGAGTGCGTGGAGACCAAGGACGGCCTGCACATCTGGGAGGACCACTTCTACCCGGAGGTCGTCGACCCGATCACCGGCGAGGTGCTGCCGGAGGGCCAGGAGGGGGAACTGGTGTTCACCTCGCTCACCAAGCAGGCGATGCCGGTCGTGCGCTACCGGACCCGGGACCTGACGCGGCTGCTGCCGGGCACGGCACGCGTCTTCCGGCGCATGGAGAAGATCACCGGCCGCAGCGACGACATGGTGATCCTGCGCGGGGTGAACCTCTTCCCGACGCAGATCGAGGAGATCGTCCTGCGCACCCCGGGTGTCGCCCCGCACTTCCAGCTCCGCCTCACCCGCGAGGGCCGGCTGGACGCGCTCACGGTCCGCGCCGAGGCCCGCCCCGGCACCGGCCCGGCCGCCCGGGAGGCCGCCGCCCGCTCCATCACGGCCGCGGTCAAGGACGGCATCGGGGTGTCGGTCGCGGTGGAGATCGTGGAGCCGGAGTCCCTGGAGCGTTCGGTGGGCAAGATCAGGAGGATCGTGGACCTGCGCTCGTGATCCGTGTGCGCAGTTGCCGCTTGAGGATCTTGCCGCTGGCGTTGCGCGGCAGGTCGGGCACGAAGACCACCGTCTTGGGCGCCTTGAAGTGGGCGAGCCGCTCGCGGGCGTGGGCGATCAGCTCGGCCTCGGTGACCTCGCCGCGCGGCACGACGAACGCCGTGACGGCCTCGATCCACCGGTCGTCGGGGAGGCCGACCACGGCCACCTCGGCGACCCGCGGGTGCGTGTACAGGGCGTCCTCGACCTGGCGGGACGCCACCAGCACCCCACCGGAGTTGATGACGTCCTTCACCCGGTCCACGACCGTGTAGTAGCCGTGCGCGTCGCGCACCGCGAGGTCGCCCGAGTGGAACCAGCCGTCCCGGAACGCCTCGGCGGTCTCCTCGGGTTTGTCCCAGTAGCCCTCGCACAACTGCGGGGAGCGGTAGACGACTTCGCCGGGGGTGCCGTCGGGCACGTCCTTGCCGTCCTCGTCGACCACCCGGGCGTCCACGAACAGCACCGGCCGCCCGCAGGAGTCCATCCGCCCCTGGTGCTCGTCGGGGCCCAGCACCATGGCCAGCGGCCCGATCTCGCTCTGGCCGAAACAGTTGTAGAAGGCCAGCCCGGGAAGGCGGTCCCGCAGGCGCTCCAGGACCGGCACCGGCATGATCGAGGCCCCGTAGTACGCCTTGCGCAGTCCGTCCAGGTTCCGGCCGGCGAAGTCGGGGCGGCCCGCCAGGCCGATCCAGACGGTGGGCGGGGCGAACAGACTGTCCGCGCGCCCGGCCTCCACCAGGTCGAGGATCCGGTCCCCGTCGGGTGCGTCCAGGACGATGTTCGTCGCACCGACGGCGAGATACGGCAGCAGGAACACGTGCGTCTGCGCCGAGTGGTAGAGCGGCAGCGCGTGCACCGGCCGGTCGCCCGCGCTCAGGTCGAGGGCGGTGATCGCGCTCAGGTACTCGTGGACCAGCGCCCGGTGGGTCATCATCGCGCCCTTGGGCAGGGCGGTGGTGCCCGAGGTGTAGAGCAGCTGCACCAGGTCCTCGCCGCGCGGCTCGGGGCCGTCGTACGGCGGTGTTGACCGCAGCGCGGCCAGCAGCGAGTCGTCGGCGTCGCGCAGCGGCAACGACCGCGCGGACACCGGAAGCCGCCCGGCGAGGTCCGGGTCGGCGAGGACGAGCGCACTGCCGGACTGGCCGACGATGTAGGCGAGTTCGTCGCCGGTGAGGTTCTGGTTGACCGGCACGTGCACCAGGCCCGCGCGGGCACAGGCGAGGAAGGCGATCAGATAGGCGTCGGAGTTGTGGCCGTAGGCGCCGACCCGGTCGCCCGGGGCGAGCCCCTGGCCGAGCAGGACGCTCGCCGCCCGGGAGACGGCGTCGTCGAGTTCGGCGTACGTCCAGATGCGCTCGCCGTACTCGAGCGCGACCCGCTCCGGGGTGCGCCGGGCGCTGCGCCGCAGGACTCCGTCGACCGTGCTCCCGTGTCCAGGCGTCATGACAGATGATCCTCGGCCCGTCCCGGAGTGAGGTCAAGCGCCAGGACGACGGAGGTCAGGCGGCAGGACGACGCGGGTGAGCGACCGCGGCCGAAGCTCGTCCTCCTCGGTTCCGTCCCCGCCGGTCTCCGCATGCCCCGTTGACAAGGGCGTGCTCTGACAGGAAAGTTTCACCCCGCACGGCAAGTTCCGAAAGATACTTTCAGCCAGTACGACGGGAGGTCTCACGATGACCGACGGCGCGGCGGACAGAGACGGACGCGGGATGACCCGCCGTCAACTGGGCCGAGTCTCCCTGCTCCTGGGTGGTGCGCTGGGCCTGGCCGCCCTGCCCGCGGGCCCGGCCGCGGCGGCCGGTCCGCCCGCCTCGCCGGCCGGCCGGCCCACGTTGCGGTACGGCTCGCCCGAGCGGGCCGGGCTGCTCCCCGCCCCGCTGCGCCAACTCGTCACCGACGCCGAGACGTTCCTCGGCCCCTCCCCCAAACACCCCTGGTACGCGGGCGCGGTGCTGCTCGCGGGCCGCGGCGGCACCGTGGCGCTGCACGAGCCGATCGGCATGGCGGTGCGCTACGCGTCGTACGACGAGAAGACCGACACGGGCGTGGAGTTCCCGCCCGGGCAGCAGATCCCGGCGACCCGGGACACCGTCTACGACATGGCCTCCGTCTCCAAGCTGTTCACCTCGATCCTCGCGGTGCAGCAGATCGAGCGGGGCACGCTGGAGCTCGAGGGCAAGGTCGCCTCCTACCTCCCGGACTTCGGGCGCGCGGGAAAGCAGGAGGTGACGATCCGCCAGCTCCTCACGCACACCTCCGGCTTCCAGCCCGATCTGCCGCTGTACGACGCGCCGACGTACGAGCAGAAGCTGGAGATGATCTGGAACGAGCCGCCGCTCAACCCGCCCGGCACCGTGTACCTGTACTCCGACCTGAACATGATCTCCCTGCAACTGGTCCTGGAGAAGATCACGGGCCGGACGCTGGACGTGCTGCTGGCCGAGGGCATCACCGGTCCGCTCGGCCTGCGTCGCACCCGGTACAACCCGCCCGCCTCCTGGAAGCCGTTCATCGCCGCCACCGAGGACGCCCGCAAGCCCTGGTCGGCACTGGACCGGGGCCTGGTGTGGGGGGAGGTGCACGACGAGAACGCCTTCAGCCTGAACGGGGTGGCCGGACACGCGGGCGTGTTCTCCTGCGCCTGGGACCTGGCGGTGCTCGGCCGTACGCTGCTCAACGGCGGCGCCTACGGGCACGCGCGCATCCTGGAGCCGGAGTCGGTGGAGCTGATGTTCACCGACTTCAACACCGCCTTCCCCGGTGACAACCACGGCCTGGGCTTCGAGCTGTACCAGCACTGGTACATGGGCGCGATGGCCACCCCGCACACGGCCGGACACACCGGCTTCACCGGCACCTCGCTCGTCCTGGACCCGACGACCGACTCCTTCCTGGTCGTCCTCGGCAACTCCGTGCACCCGGTGCGCAGCTGGCGCTCCGGCTCGGCTCCGCGGGTCGCGGCCGGCAACAACCTGGCGCGCGCCGTGGCCGTCCGCCCGGACCGGGCCCGCAGGGCCTGGTTCTCCGGCATGGCGAGCGCGGCCACGGCGACCCTCGCCCTGCCCGCGTTGGACACCTCCGGCGGCGGTGCGCGGCTGCGTTGCTCCCTGTGGTGGGACACCGAACCGCAGTCGGACCTGCTCTTCCTGGAGTCCACGGCGGACGGGGGCGCCACCTGGCAGCCGGTCCCGTTCACGACGACGCGCCGGGGCGAGCAGCCGCAGCAGCACCCGGCGGGCACCGCCACCGGCTTCTCCGGCCGTGTCTGGCACCGGCTCACCGCCGACCTTCCGGCGGCCCGGCAGCTGACACTGCGCTGGCGGTACGCGACGGACCGGCTGTACGTGGGGCGCGGCGCCTACGTCGACGCCCAGCGGGTCGACGCGGGTGAGCGCGTCCTGTTCGACGAGGCCCGCCCGGCGGACGCGGCACGGGTGACGGCCACGGGCTGGACGGCCTCGGAGGACTGAAGCCGGACGGCTTCGGAGGACTGGGACTGTCCGGCGAACGGCTTCGCGGACGGGAGTGGGCCGTCACCCCTGGGAGACGGCCCACTCACCTGGGACGGACTGCCGAAGACGGCCTCACTCGTTGAAGACGGCCTTCTGCACCTCGTTCGGTCCGTCGAAGTGGTCCTGCTTGAGACCGCCGAGCCGGCTGACGATCTTCTCGTTCGCCTTGTTCTTCTTGGCTCGCTCGACCAGGTGCTGCTTGTCCGTCGGGTAGTCCATGCCGCTGAGGGCCTTTTGCAGGTCGATGGGGCTGAGGTCGGCCATGGGAGCCTCCCGTGGGGGGTGGTACGGCCGCCGCCGGGGCGGCCCGCTCTTGCTGACGAAAACTTCGCACTGTCGGAGTGCCCCACGGCGGCGGAGGCATTCAGCCACCCTGTCCCGGCCGCCCCTCCAGTACCGCCATGGCCGCGTTGTGCCCCGGCACCCCGCTGACCCCGCCGCCGCGCACCGCCCCCGCGCCGCACAGCAGCACGTTGGCGTGGCGCGTCTCCACACCCCAGCGACCGGTCCCCTCCTGGGCGTACGGCCAGCTCAGCGCCCGGTGGAAGATGTTGCCGCCGGGCAGGCGCAGATCGCGCTCCAGGTCCAGCGGGGTCTTCGCCTCGATGCAGGGCCGGCCGTCGGCGTCCGTGGCCAGGCAGTCGGCGAGCGGTTCGGCGAGGTGGGCGTCGAGCTGCGCGAGGGTCGACTTCAGCAGTTCGTCCCGTACGGCGTCGTTGTCGCGGGCGAAGAGCCGCGCGGGCGTGTGCAGGCCGAACAGGGTGAGCGTCTGACAACCCCGTTCGACGAGGTCGGGGCCGAGGATGGTGGGGTCGGTCAGGGAGTGGCAGTAGATCTCGGAGGGCGGCGCCGCGGGCAGCTCGCCGGCGGCGGCCTGGGCGTGCGCGGTGGCCAGCTGGCGGTAGCCCTCGGCGATGTGGAAGGTGCCGGCGAAGGCCTCGCGCGGGTCGACGGAGGTGTCGCGCAGCCTCGGCAGCCGCTCGAGCAGCATGTTCACCTTCAGCTGGGCTCCCTCGGCGGGCCGCGGCGGCTCGTCGCCGGTCAGCGCGGCCAGGGCCTGCGGGGAGGCGTTCACCAGGACGTGCCGGGCGCCGACCGTGCCCTCGCCGTCCGGGGTCCGGTAGGTGACCTCCGCGCCGCGGCCGTCGGAGTCCACCCGGATCACCTCGTGACCGGTGGCGATGCGGGCGCCCGCCGCACGGGCGGCGTCCGCGAGGGCGTCGGTCAGCGCGCCCATGCCGCCGACCGGGACGTCCCAGGCGCCGGTGCCGCCGCCGATCACGTGGTACAGGAAGCAGCGGTTCTGCGCCAGGGACGGATCGTGGGCGTCGGCGAAGGTGCCGATGAGGGCGTCGGTGAGGACCACGCCCCGTACCAGGTCGTCGGCGAAGCGGTCCTCCACGGCGGCGCCGATCGGCTCCTCGAACAGCGTCCGCCAGGCGTCCTCGTCGTCGACGCGGCGGCGCAGTTCCTCGCGGGTGGGCAGCGGCTCGGTGAGCGTGGGGAAGACCCGCCGGGCGACGCGGCCGGTCATGCCGTAGAAGGACTGCCAGGACTCGTACTCCCGGTCGGAGCCGGTGAGCCGGGCGAAGGCCGCCCGGGTGCGCTCCTCGCCGCCGCCGACGAGCAGCCCGGTGGGCCGCCCGTTCCGCTCGGCCGGTGTGTACGAGGAGACGGTGCGGGGGCGCAGCCGCACGTCCAGGCCCAGGTCGTCGAGGATCTTCCTGGGCAGCAGGCTGACCAGGTAGGAGTAGCGGGACAGCCTCGCGTCGACCCCGGCGAACGGGCGGGTGGAGACGGCCGCTCCGCCGGTGTGGTCCAGCCGTTCCAGCACCAGCACCGACCGGCCGGCCCGGGCCAGGTAGGCGGCGGCGACCAGCCCGTTGTGGCCGCCGCCGACGATGACGGCGTCGTAGGTGCCCTGTGCCTCGTGTGCGCTCATGGCTCTTGGTAACACGGGGTGATCCACTTCGGCCAGGGGTGGGCGGCGCGGTGCGCACCTGGCCCGGTGGGCCCGCTCGGTGACGCCCTGCTCCGTGGCCGCACCGGTCACCGACCGCCCGCCGCCCGCTGCTGGCGCAGCACGGCCACCCGGCGGTACAGCTCGCCGGCCTCGGCGGCGCGACCCAGCTGTTCCAGGCAGTGCGCCTCGTCGTTGCGGCTGGCGAGGGTGTCGGGGTGGCCGGCGCCCAGGACCTGCTCGCGGGCGGCGGCCACCCGGCGGTACTCGGTGAGAGCGTCGGCCCAGCGGCCGAGCCAGCCCAGGCCGACGGCGACCTCGCGGCGGCTGACGAGGGTGTCCGGGTGGCCGGTGCCGAGGACCCGCTCGCGCAGGGCGCACACGTCGCGGGACTCGGCGAGGGCCTCCTCCCAGCGGCCGAGACGTCCGAGGTTGACCCCGAGTCCGTGGCGGGCCCGCAGGGTCTCGGGGTGGTGGGGGCCGTGCACGCGGCTGCGGTCCTCGATCAGGGCGCGGTAGAGCCGGAGCGCCTCGGCGCTGCGGCCGAGGCGGCCCAGGCTGATGCCGATCTCGTAGCGGGCGGCGAGGGTGTCGGGGTGGTCGGCGCCCAGCACCCGGGCGCGGGCCTCGGCGACCTCCCGGTAGGTGTCCAGCGCCTCGGCCCACCGGCCCAGCTGACCGAGCGCGTAGGCCACCTCGTAGCGGGTGACCAGGGTGTCGGGGTGCCGCGGGCCGAGCACCCGGGCGCGGGCGGCGGCCACCTGGCAGGCCATGCGGTAGGAGTCCTCGAGGCGGCCCAGCCGGCTGAGGTTGAAGGCGAGGTTGTGCCGGCAGCGCAGGCTGTCGGGGTGGTCGGCGCCCATGGTGCGCTCGCGTGCCGCGAGCACCGCCGTGTACACCTGGTGGGCGTCGAAGTGGCGGCCCAGCTGCCCGAGGACGTACGCCATCTCCTGCCGGGCGGCGAGCGTGTCCGGATGGTCGGGGCCGAGCGCGCGGATGCGGGCCTCGGCCACGTGCTTGTACTCGCGCAGCGCGTCGGCGGCGTGGCCGGTGCGGCTGAGGGTGAAGGCGACCTCGTAGCGGCTGGCGAGGGTGTCGGGGTGGTCGGCGCCGAGGAGCCGGGCGCGTGCGGCGGCGACCTCCCGGTGCATCTCGCCCGCCTCCGTCCAGCGGCCGAGCCGCCCCAGGCCGAGGGCCTCGTGGTGACGGCCGGCGAGGGCCTCGACGGCCTCCGGCGTCGGGGTGCGCCGCCGGTCGGACCCTGCGGCGGACGCGGCGCCCGGCCCGGAGACCGACATGGCGTCCGCTCCGGAGACCGGCAAGGCGCCCGGCCGGGCGGCCGTGGCGGGGTGCTCGGCACGGCGTCCGCCCTGCACGGCGGGGTGCGCGGTCCACGCGCCGGACAGACCCGCCGCCGCGTCCGGGGGTGTGCTGTGCGGTCCCGGACCGGCCGCCTTGTGGCCGGTGGACATGTCGCGCGTCCAGGACGGCAGCCGGCCGGCCCCGCGGCCCGTCGGCTCGGGCGGGCCCGGCCGCGGGCGCGCGGTGACCACCGTGGGCACGTACGGCGGCACCGTCCGGCCGGCGAGAAGACGGCGCGTCAGCTCATCGGCGTCCTGGGGCCGTTGCTCGGGCAACTTGGCGAGCAGGTCTAGGATGATCCGCTCCAGATACTCGGGGAGGTCGGCGCGGTGGCGGCGGGGCGGCGCGGGCGGGGTGTCGCGGTGGCCGACGAGGACCGCCCAGGCGTCGTCGAGGTCGAACGGCGGGGCGCCGGTGGCGATCTCGTACAGCACACAGCCCAGTGAGTACAGGTCGCTGCGCCGGTCGACCTCGCTGCCGCCGATCTGCTCCGGCGACATGTAGTGCGGGGTGCCCATGGCGATGCCGGTGCCGGTCAGCCGGGCAGTGAAGCCGATGTCGTGGCCGAGGCGGGCGATGCCGAAGTCGCATATCTTCACGGTGCCGTCGGCGAGGCGCACGATGTTCGCCGGTTTCAGGTCCCGGTGCACGATGCCCTGCTGGTGGGTGTAGGCGAGGGCGGCGGCGACCTGTTCGGCGATCTCGAGGACGTCGGGGACGGCCAGCGGCCGGTGCTCGTTGTCCTGGAGGAGCCGGCTGAGGTCGCGCCCGTCCAGCAGCTCCATCACCAGGTAGAGCACGCCGTCGGACTCGCCGAAGTCGTGCACGACGGTCACCCCGCGGTGCTGGAGCGCGGCGGCCACTCTCGCCTCGCGCCGGAACCGCTCGCGCAGCACACGGCTGAAGGACTGGTCGTGGTGCGGGCCGAGCGGCTTGAGGCACTTGACGGCGACCTGCCGGCCCAGCGACTCGTCCCGCGCCCGCCACACCTCGCCCATGCCGCCCCGCCCGATCGGGTCGAGCAGCCGGTACCGGCCCTGGATCAGCCTGGTGTCCGCCATCTCGCGCCGCCGCCCCCGTCGCCGTGTGCCACCGTGTGCCCCGCCGCCCTCCCGGCCGGGCCCGCCTCGCGGACCGCGCGCGGGGGCCATGTCCCGGCGTCGGTCCGATCCACAAGGGAGACCCTCGCCCAGTATGGCGCGCTATCGTCCGGCTTTGTACGGTGCCGGACGGGCCTCGGGGCCGAGTCTGGCCATGGCGCGCAGGATGTGTTTGGGCGGGAGCTGCCAGCGCAGACGTGCGGGAACGCGGCGCAGCAGGGTGCCCGTTGCCCGCAGCCGGCGGGTCACGACGTGGGGCGCGGGGGCCGCTCTGCCGTACAGCTCGTGGGCGTACGGTGGCAGAGCGGCGTACGCCAGATGCGCCACGCGCCGCCACAGCACCTCGCGCGCGGGGACGAGCAGTGGATGCGTCGGCGGGCGGAGCAGGAAGTCGTCCACGGCGCGGGCGTCGGCTCCCACGGCGAGCTCAGGACGTACCCCGTCGAAATAGTCCGCCAGGTCCGCCCGGCTCGCGGGCACACCGTCCGGGTCGAGCCCGGCCAGGCGGGCGCTGACGCGGTGTTCGGCGATGTAGCGGTCGGCCTGGGCGTCGGTGAGCGGGAATCCCGAGCGGCGCAGCACGTGCAGATAGGAGTCGATCTCCGCGCAGTGCACCCACAGCAGCAGTTCGGGAGCGTCGAGAGGGTACCGCTCCCCCGTCCCCGGATCGGTCGCCGACAGCATGCGATGGATCCGGCGGACCCTCGCGCCCGCCCGCTCGGCGGCCTCGGCCGTCCCGTACGTCGTCGTCCCGACGAAGTTCGCGGTGCGCCTCAGCCGCCCCCACGCGTCCCGCCGGAAGTCGGAGTTCTCCATCACCCCGCGCACGGCACGGGGGTGCAGGGCCTGAAGATACAGCGCCCTGATCCCGGCGACCCACATCATCGGATCACCGTGCATCTGCCACGTCACCGACCGTGGTCCGAACAACCCGGGATCGCCCGCGCTCTCCCCCACGCCCGCACCCGTGCGTATGGTCTCCACCTCGGCAGGCTATCCCTCCACGGACAGGAATCCCCGGCGGCGGGCACGCTGTCCGGGAAGGAGCCGGTCGGGCGCGGCTGTCCGGCGAGGGGGCGGCTTGATCAATCGTCGTCGATCGTTGACGATCGGTGGGTTCGTGCCATCGGGGTTCGAGCGGCACGTGGTGGTGGTGTCAGGGGGCAGGGGGACTCGCGGATGGGTGCGCGGATCTGGAACTCGGGGCGGTCGGGCCGGGCTTTCCGCAAGAGGGCGGACGGGCCGGGTGGTCGCTCGCGGCCTGCCGGGGTGTCCACCGCTCGACGCCGCCACGCTGCCCCGGCGCTGCTGATCCTCGCCATCGTGGTGGCCGCGGGGGCCGGGTGGCACGCCCTCGGGGGCGGGGGTTCCGGCTCGGGTCCGTCCGCGTCGGGCGAGGGCGGTGGGGCGACCCGCCGGGCCGAGACCAAGGCGACGAACCCGCCGCCCGGCCTGCCCGGGGCCTTCACCACCGGTCAGCGGCTCCACTGGTCGGCCTGCCCGGCACCGTCCGAGGCACAGGGCGGCGGTGAGGCCCCGGGCGACGGATGGGAGTGCGCGACGATGAAGGCGCCGCTGGACTACCGGCGGCCCGGCCGTGACACGATCGACGTCGCCATGATCCGGAAGCGGGCCACCGGACCGGAGCGCAAGCGGATCGGCTCCCTCCTCTTCAACTTCGGAGGCCCTGGCGAGTCCGGCGTCACCGGGCTCCCCGAGTTCGCGGACCAGTACACCTCGCTGGGCGAGCGCTACGACCTGGTCGGCTTCGATCCGCGAGGTGTCGGCGGCACCGCCCCCGTCAACTGCGGGCGGAAGGAGTTCGAGGGCGGCGACGTCTGCGAGAAGCACTCCGGCCGGCTCCTGCCGTATGTCGGCACCTCCCGGACGGCGCGCGACCTGGACCTGATGCGCTATCTGCTCGGTGACGAGAAGCTGAACTACTTCGGCGTCTCCTACGGCACCGAACTGGGCGGCGTCTACGCCCACCTGTTCCCGCAGCACGTCGGCAGAATCGTGCTCGAAGCCCCCGTCGACCCGACGGTGGACCGCGTGCAGGACAGCATCAACCAGGTCAAGGCCGTCCAGCTCGCCTTCGACCGCTTCACCCGCCACTGCGCGAAGACGTACGACGACTGCCCCACGGGCCACGACCCCGAGCAGGCCGACCAGCGCGTCGTCGAACTGCTGGACAAGCTCGAGAAGAAGCCGGCACCCGCGGGCGGCGGCGAGAAGCTCGACGCGGATCTCGCCGCTCACGCGATCGGGAACTTCCTGGACCTCGGCGAGGAAGGCTGGCCGCCACTGGTGAAGGCGCTCAGCGAGGTCATGGAACGGGGCACCGGCGGCAAGTTGCTGGCGAAGGCGTACGACCACGCCCCGGGTGCCCGGGCGCGGGCCGGCGTCAGCGCCGGCAGTGGGACCTCGGGTGACAACAGCGTGTCCGCCTTCGTCGCGATCACCTGCGCCGACTCCAACCTGCGCCCCGGATTCACCGAAGCGGAGGAGATGATCAAGCGGACCGAGGAGGCTTCGCCCGTCTTCGGAAAGGCCTGGTCCTCGTTCGTCTACCTCTGCTACGACTGGCCGTTCAAGGGCGAGCGCGCCACCCCCGACGTCAGCGCCAACGGCGCTCCCCCGATCCTCGTCGTGGCCAACACCGGTGACTCGACGACGCCGTACGAGGGCGCCAAGCGCATGGTGCGCGAGCTGGGCGAGGAGGTCGGCGTCCTGCTGACGGTGCGGGCCGAGGGCCACGGGTCCTACCCCTACAGCCGCTGCGCGGCCAGGGCCGTCGACACATACCTCCTAGACGGCACGTCCCCCGAACCGGGCACGACGTGCTCGTGATGCGCCCTTCCGCCGTCCGGCGCGACAGGGCCCTGTGCCGGCTGGAAAGCGAGGCGATGACCTTCGGTCGGCGCCCGGCTCAGTTCAGGATCGCGATGAACTCCCCGCAGGCCTTGGCGCAGGTCCGGCAGGCGCCCGCGGCCTGCTCGGCGCCCGGGTGCCGGTCGAAGACGTGCGCGCTCTCCAGACAGACGCCCACACACCACTCCAGCTGGGTGCGCAGGGCGGTCTCGTCCTGGCTGTTCTGCTCGGACAGCACCCGGCAGGTGGTGTCACAGACCTCCGCGCACATGATTCCCATGCGCCGCAGGAGTTCCTGCTCCTCGCTCCCGCCCGGGTCCACCAGGCTCGCCCGCAGGGCGCTGGCCCGCGCACACTCCGTGCACGCCTGCGCACAGGCGAACCGGTCCTCGAGGAACCGTATGAGTTCCTGTTGCGAAGTCGTCGATGGTGTCGTAGGTGGCGTAGTCACACTCGGCGGGTAGCCGGTGCCCTACCCGCCAAACCCGCTGTTCCCAAGGGTTCCGCCGGTTTTCCGTGCCCCGTGCAGGGCACTCGACCGGCCCGGAGATCAAGCAGGACGGAGGTGGGATCCGTGCCCGGACGACAGGAACTGCCGTCGACACTCGAACGCTCGCCGGAGGACGCCCAGCGCACCTGGATCAAGGCCCACGACTCGGCGGTGGAGGAGTACGGCGAGGGCGAGCGGGCGCACCGCGTCGCCTACGGCGCGCTCAAGCACAAGTACGAGAAGGTCGGCGACCACTGGGAGCGCAAGGAGGGCGGCCGCAAGGGCCCCTCGGACCCCCGGTCGGCACGGCCGCGCGGCCAGGGCGGGCGCAGCGGCGAAGGCGTCGACGAGAGCGCATCCAAGGAACACCTGTACGACATGGCGAAGGAGCTCCAGATCGAGGGACGCTCACACATGTCCAAGGGCGAACTGCTGGAGGCGATCCGCAAGGAGAACCGCTCCCGCACCCGCCAGGCCCGCTCGTGAGAAGGGTGAGCCGGGTGAACCGATGAGAGCCGGGTGAACCGGTGAGAGCCGGGTGAACCGGTGAGCCCAGTGAGTTGTGAGCCCGGTGAGCGTTGTGAGCCCGGTGAGCCGATGCGTCCCCTTGCGGGGGGTCCTTTCGCGCACCCGGCGCCCGCGCTCCGGTCGTTCCCGGTGAGTCGGTTCGTGGTGGTGGGCACGGGTACTCGCGCGTCATGAGTTCGACGCCGTACCGGCTGGGCCCCGGTGGCCGCCGACCCCGCCGACCGTCTCGTCTCCATGTGAGGCCGTCGCACAGAGGGAAGTGAGATCCATGGCCGATGATCCCGGCCGCAGTACCCTGCCCCTGCCCGACTACGACCATCTTCCCCTCGGCGCCCTGGAGAGCCGCGTGCGCTCGCTGTCCGCCGAGGAGGTCGAGGAGCTGCTCGCCTACGAGCGCACCCACGCCGACCGTGTTCCGGTGACCGAGGTGCTGACCGCCCGTCTCGAGCAGCTGCGGTCGGGCGCCCAGCCCACCCCGGGCGACCCCACGGCGCTGCGCCCCGAGCAGACCGCGGGGCAGGCGGGTCCCCAGGTGACCCCCGCGACCTCCCCGCAGCCGTTCGGCCCGCCACCGCACGGCACCCCGGACCAGCGCGGCAAGCCCAAGAGCGACCGTACGTGAGGCGCGGGTCACACCTGGATTCCCTTCCGGCACCGGCGCACGAGCATGTGTGCGCCGGTGCCGTCGCGTGAGTCAAGGGCGCGGGTCCAGGTCCGGGCCCGGCTCCTGGTCCTGGTCCTGGTCCCGGTACTGGAACACCATGCCGAGCACCCCGCATCCGAGGACACCGAAGCCGAGCAGCGCGAGCCACAGGCCGAGGACGACGCCCAGCGCGAGGACGGCCGTGCCGAGCGCGACGACGACCGGCCAAAGGCTGTGCGGGGAGAAGAAACCCACCGGGCCGGCGCTGTCGATCACCTCGGCGTCGGGCCGGTCCTCGGCCCGCGGGCCGTCCCTGCGGTGCCGTACCCGCAGGAAGAACGCGACCAGTGCGGCCATCACCGCGGCGACGGCCAGGGCGGCGCTGCCCGCGGGCTCGGCGGACCACCGGCCGTAGCCCGCGGCGGTCACGGCGAAGAACAGCGCCACACCGGTGAAGAGCCGGGCCTCGGTCCTCACGACACACTCCTCCGGTCCGTCAGCCGGCGCTCTGCCGCTTGCCGTTCACGCTGCTGTCCGCCTCGCTCTCCGCTCTGCCGCTCGCCTTGCTGTCCGCCCTGCTGTTCGTCCGGCCGCTCGCTGCCTGCCGCTCTCGCCGGACGATGTCCGGGTGGTGCAGGTCGAACGCCGGGGACTCCGACCGGATGCGGGGCAGTGCGGTGAAGTTGTGGCGCGGCGGCGGGCAGGAGGTGGCCCACTCCAGGGAGCGGCCGTAACCCCAGGGGTCGTCGGTCTCGGCCGTGCGGCCGTGCCGGGCGGACCTCCAGACGTTGTAGAGGAACGGCAGCGTGGACAGCCCCAGCAGAAAGGCGCCGATGGTACTGACCGTGTTGAGCAGGGTGAAGCCGTCCGCGGCCAGATAGTCGGCGTAACGGCGCGGCATGCCCAGCTCGCCGAGCCAGTGCTGGACGAGGAACGTGGTCTGGAAGCCGGTGAACAGCGTCCAGAAGTGGATCCTGCCGAGTCGTTCGTCGAGGAGCCGGCCGGTGAACTTCGGCCACCAGAAGTAGAAGCCCGCGAACATCGCGAACACCACCGTGCCGAAGAGCACGTAGTGCAGGTGGGCCACGATGAAGTAGCTGTCGGTGAGGTGGAAGTCCAGCGGCGGGGAGGCGATCAGCACCCCGCTCATCCCTCCGAGCAGGAACGTCACCATGAAGCCCAGCGACCACAGCATGGGCGTCTCGAACGACAGCGAGCCGCGGTGCATGGTGCCGATCCAGTTGAAGAACTTCACCCCCGTGGGCACCGCGATCAGGAACGACATCAGGGAGAAGAACGGCAGCAGCACCGCCCCGGTGGCGAACATGTGGTGGGCCCACACCACCGCCGACAGCATGGTGATCGCGATGGTGGCGCCCACCAGCGTGACGTAGCCGAAGACCGGTTTGCGGCTGAACACCGGGATGATCTCGGAGACGATGCCGAAGAACGGCAGGGCGACGATGTAGACCTCGGGGTGCCCGAAGAACCAGAACAGGTGCTGCCACAGCAGGGCGCCTCCGTCACCGGCCTCGAAGATCCGCGCGCCGAACCTCCGGTCCGCCTCCAGCGCCAGCAGGGCCGCCGTGAGGACGGGGAAGGCGGGCAGCACCAGGATCGAGGTGAACAGCGCGTTCCAGGTGAAGATCGGCATCCGGAACATGGTCATGCCGGGGGCGCGCAGACACAGGATGGTGGTGATGAAGTTGACCGCGCCCAGCGTCGTGGAGACTCCGGTCACCACCAGCCCCATCACCCACAGGTCGCCTCCCGTGCCGGGGCTGCGGACCGCGCTGTTGAGCGGCGCGTAGGCGAACCAGCCGAAGCCGGCCGCCCCGCCGGGCACCAGGAACCCGGAGACCACCATCAGTCCGCCGAACAGGTACAGCCAGTACGACAGCGCGTTGAGCCGGGGAAAGGCGACATCGGGCGCGCCGATCTGCAACGGCATGACGGCGTTGGTGAACCCGGCGAACATCGGGGTCGCGAACAGCAGCATCATCACCGTGCCGTGGATGGTGAACAGCTGGTTGTACTGCTCGTTCCCGAACAACTGGAGTCCGGGCCGGGCGAGTTCGGCCCGCATCAGCAGGGCGAGCACCCCGCCGAAGAGGAAGAAGGAGAACGCGGTCGTCATGTACAGGTTGCCGATCACCTTGTGATCGGTGGTGGTGATCCACCGCAGCAGGGACTGCCCTGGCCGCGGACGACCCGGGCGACCAGGAGGTCCCGGGTGCGTCCGACGCGCCGGCGCCCCGCCCGGTCCCCTCCCGCTCCTTCTGTCCACCGTCATGCGCCGCGAGTACCCTGCGTGGTCGCACTCAAGCCCCCGCCGCTGACGGCCTGTCGGGCTGCGTCCGGCCGGTCGGGTCGCGATGATGGACGCGGGCTGGTTTCACGCGCCCGCGCGCGGTCACCCGCGGCACCGGAGGGAGGCGCCGTCACCATGTCACGCCGAAGGACGCGTCCTTCGTGGGCCGTTGAACTCTACCGGCGGGGCAAGCGGCTGGAACTCATGCACCGGGCCCTGGGGTTCGCCACTCTGGCCCTGGTCACGCTGGCTCCGCTGCTGATCGTCGTCGCGGCGGCGGACCCGCTGCGGCACAGCGGGTTCGCGCTCTGGCTGGTCGACGGCATGGATCTGTCCGGCCGGTCCGCCGAGGTGCTCTCCGACGTCTTCGGCCCGCCGCGCGAGGTGACCGGCACCACCAGTGTGTGGGGCGCGGTCCTGCTCGCGGTGTTCGGTCTGTCCTTCGCCGCCGGCGTGCAGAACGCCTACGAGCGGGTGTGGCGGCTGCCCGCCGGGCCGTGGCACCGGATCTGGCGGCAGGCCGTCTGGCTGGGCGCCCTCATGGTCTACCTGTACGTCCAGGTACAGACCCGCACCGTGCTCGCCGGGAACTACCGCATGCTGCTGAGCGTGGCGATCGGCGTGCTGTTCTTCTGGTGGGGGCCGCACTTCCTCCTCGGCCACCAGGTGCGATGGCGGCTGCTGCTGCCCGGTGCCGTCGCCACCATGGCCGGCCTGGTGGGCCTGCGCGCCTTCTCCTACCTGGTTTTCACCCCGCTCATCGTCACCAACGCGGTCAGCTACGGCCCCATCGGCACCATCCTGGTGGTGGAGTCCTGGCTCATCGGCGCCGGGTTCGTCGTCTACGGCGGCGCGCTGGTCGGCCATGTGTTCTGCGACCGGACGGGACACCTGCCCGAGCACGGGGAGCCCCACGAGGAGCCCGGAGAAGCCGGAGAACCCGGGCAACCCGGTGCATTCGGGGAGCCCCACGAACCAGGCGAGCCCGACGAACCAGGGGAACGAGACGAACCGGAGGACCCGGAGGCGCCCCCGCAGCGGACGCGTGGATGAAGGGTGCGCGGGGCACTCGGGCCAGGACACGCCGAACCGCGCCCGCCCGGCCCCGGGCGGCACCGGTTCCCCGCACGCCACCGGAGAGGAAGGCCCGCCATGACGGCCGCAGAGCGGTCCTACGACGACCAGGGCGCCGTGCCCCTCGGCGGGTACGCCGTGCTCGCGACGGCCTTCGCGACGGGCGCGGCGCTGTTCGCCGTGGGGGCCCGGCGGAGCGGCGTACGCCTGCCCGACCGGGTTCCGCCGTGGGACGTGGCGCTGCTGGGCGCGGCCACGTTCAAGGCGTCCCGGCTGCTGACCAAGGACAAGGTCACCAGTTTTCTGCGCGCCCCCTTCACCCGCCGCGAGGCCGACACCACGGCCGGCGAGGTCATGGACGAGCCGCGCGGCGACGGCGCCGTCCGGCGCGCCGTCGGCGATCTGGTGTCCTGCCCGTTCTGCGTCTCCGTCTGGGTGGCCGCCACCCTGGCCGGGGGCTACGCCTGCGCGCCCAGGGCCGCCCGCCTGGTGTGCGCGGGGCTGGGCGCGGTGACGGTGGCGGACTGGCTCCAGTACGCCTGGAGCCTCACGGAGCAGAAGGCCGAGGACTGAGCGGGGCGCGGGGGCCGGGGAGCTGGGCGCGGTGACCGAGCTGGCGGTGCTGGTGGGGTTGCAGGCGTCGGGCAAGTCCACGTTCTACCGCTCCCGGCTCGCGGACCGGTTCGAGCTGGTGAGCAAGGACCTGTTCCCCCGTGGCGCGCGCCGCAAGCAGGCCCGGCAGATGCGGCTGGTCGAAGGGGCCCTGGCCGCGGGCCGCTCGGTCGCCGTGGACAACAACAACCCCTCCCCGGAGGAGTGGCGCCCCCTGGTGGAGGCCGGGCACGCGCACGGCGCCTCGGTCGTCGCCTACTGGTTCCCGCCGGACCTGGCGGGTTCGCTGCGCCGCAACGCGCTGCGCACGGGCCGCGAACGGGTCCCGGACGTCGGCATCCACGCGACGCACGGACGGCTGCGCCGCCCCGCGCCCGGCGACGGCTTCGACGCGGTGTACGGCGTACGGTTCGACGGCCGCGGAGGTTTCGAGGTCCGGCGGATCGCCTGACCGCGCAGGACGATCACCGCGGTTCAGCGGTAGGGCCACTTTGTTCACACAGATGAATATGAATCATGTACTCGTCCATTGACGCGTTCACGGCAAAAGCCTACCGTGCCGAGAAAGCGCTTTCCACCCACTCGCGTACGGGCCCGGCCACCCGGACCCGTCCAAGTCGCCGAACCGCCATCCTGGAGACGAAACGATGCAGCTCAGACCCGTCATCGCGGCCGCCGGCCTGCTGTCCGGCGCGCTCGTCGCACTGTCCGGCACCACGGCACAGGCCGCCTCGACCCGCTACGAGGCCGAGACCGCCCCCGCGACCTGCACCGGCACCATCGACTCCGACTGGGCCGGCTACTCCGGCAGCGGATTCTGCAACGGCACCAACGCGGTCGGGGCCTCCGCGCAGTTCACCGTGAACGCCCCCGCCGCGGGCACGGCGACACTGAAGGTGCGCTTCGCCAACGGAACCACCACCGCACGGCCGGCGGACGTCATCGTGAACGGTTCGACGGCCACGAACGCGACGTTCGCGGGCACCGGCGCCTGGGACACCTGGGCGACGCAGACACTGACCGTCCCGGTGAAGGCGGGCGGCAACACCGTCCGGTTCAGCCCGACCACCTCCGGCGGTCTGCCCAACATCGACTACCTCGACGTCGACGTGTCCGGTGACAGCACGACGCCACCGGCGAGCGGCGCGCTGTACGTGGCCCCGAACGGCAGTGACGGCGCGGCCGGAACGCAGTCGAGCCCGACGACGCTCGCCTCGGCGATCAGCCGTGTCGCTCCCGGCGGCACGATCTACCTGCGCGGCGGGACGTACAACTACTCGTCGACGATCACCATCCCGCAGGGCCAGGACGGGACCTCCGGTGCCCGTACCACCCTGTCCGCCTACCCGGGCGAGACTCCGGTGCTGAACTTCTCGGCCCAGAGCGAGAGTTCGTCCAACCGCGGGCTCCAGCTCTTCGCCTCGTACTGGCACCTGTACGGCCTGACCGTCGAGCACGCCGGCGACAACGGGATCTACGTCGGCGGCAGCAACAACGTCATCGAGCGCGCGGTGACGGCGTACAACCACGACACGGGGCTCCAGCTCGGCCGGATCGCCTCCAGCACCCCCAGCAGCCAGTGGCCGTCGAACAACCTGGTCCTGAGCTCGGAGTCGCACGACAACGAGGACTCCGGCGGCGAGAACGCCGACGGGTTCGCCGCCAAGCTCACCACCGGCACCGGGAACGTGTTCCGCTACGACGTCTCCCACAACAACATCGACGACGGCTGGGACCTCTACACCAAGTCCGACACGGGCGCCATCGGCCCGGTGACCATCGAGTACTCCCTGTCCTACAACAACGGCACCCTCACCGACGGCACCCAGAACACCAGCGGTGACCGCAACGGCTACAAGCTCGGCGGCGAGAAGATCGCGGTCAACCATGTCGTCCAGCACAACATCGCCTTCCACAACGGCCATGACGGGTTCACCTACAACAGCAACCCCGGCGACATGACCGTCACCGACAACGTCAGCATCGACAACGCCGAGCGCAACTTCCACTGGGAGAGCGGCAACTCCGTATTCCGGAACGACACCTCGTGCCGGTTCGGCGTCAGCGGCACCAACGACAAGGTCGTGGGCAGCACCGACAGCTCGGACCAGTTCTGGACCGGCTCCAACGGCTCCCGGTGCTCCTCCTACTCCGGCGCCCTGGCCTGGTCCTACGCCTCCGACGGCCATCTCGTGGTGACCTTCGGCGGCAGGCAGGTCACGCCGTAGCGCACCGCATGCCGCTGAGGCCGGGCCCCACCGGTTCATCCGGTGGGGCCCGGCCTCATCGCCGACCGGGACCGCCCCCTCCGACCGGGGCGCGCCTGTCCTTCCGCCCGGTGACGATCCACCTGCGCGCGGCGACACAGGTGAAGACCGGCACCACGAGTACGGAGAGCATCCACAGGCCCACGCTCGCGGGTGAGTAGACGTAGTACTGCCAGTCCGCCGGCAGCAGTGCAGGCAGGAGCAGCGCCGCCACCAGAGCGGCCCAGGTCGCGAAGACCACGCCCGCCGCACGTGCGGCGACCGTCAGACACCCCATGCGTTCCCCCTCGGTCACCGCCGCGGCTCGTTCACCGCGGCCCGATTTTTGAACGCGTTCAATATAGGCGGACACTCTGGCCAGGCGCAGCCCAGGTGCGCTATACCTGTGCCGCGTGATTGATCCTGCTCGATTCCCGCTGATATCAAGCAACTTCGAGCAACCCAGTTCCGGCAAGCTCAGCCCGGGACCAGGCGATCACAGCAGACGTCCGCCGCTCGACGTGCGCGAAGGGACCGACATGACCGCTCCACCCCGCAGACGCAAGGCCTACCGTTTCCGAGCGCCCCGAGGATCACGGGGACCCCGAGGGGTGGTCCTGGCCGCCGCGGCCGTGTTCGCGGTGCTCGCGGCCACGGCAGCGCCGTCTCCCCCGGCCCACGCCACGACCGCCACCACCGCCGGGACCGAGACCGTCATCGGCGCGGTCACCGGCTTCTCGCACTCCGGCGCCGCCTACACCTTCACGGCGGGCACGGCGAAGGCCCGGGTCGGTTTCGTCTCCGCCGACACCTTCCGCATCGAGGTGGCACCCGACGGCACGTTCACCGACCCCGTCGGCGACGACATCGTGCTGCCCCAGGGCAAGCCGCCCGCCACCCGCTGGGCCGACCGCGGCGACCGCTACGAGCTGTCCACGGACCAGGTGACCCTGCGGGTGTACAAGGCACCGCTGCGCTTCGCGCTGTACCGCGCCGACGGCACCCGGCTGTGGGAGGAGACCCGCGGCATCAGCTGGAACGGCACCTCCACCACCCAGACCCTGGCGCGCGGCGCGGACGAGCAGTTCTACGGCACCGGCGAGCAGAACGGCAGCGGCAACACCTCGCACCGCGGCAAGACCCTCGAGGTCGGCGTCGACTACGACTGGGACGAGGGCGGCCACCCCAACTCGGTGCCGTTCTACCTGTCCTCGGCCGGCTACGGCGTCTACCGCAACACCTACGCCCCCGGCACCTACGCCTTCACCGACCCGGTGACCACCACCGAGCAGGAGAACCGGTTCGACGCCTACTACTTCGCCGGTGACAGCACCAAGGACGTCATCGGCCAGTACACCAGGCTGACCGGCCGCCCGATACTGCCGCCGGTCTACGGCCTGGAGATCGGCGACTCCGACTGCTACCTGCACAACGCCAACCGCGGCGAGCGCCACACCCTGGACGCCCTGAAGGTCGCCGACGACTACGTGAAGAACGACATGCCGCTGGGCTGGATGCTCGTCAACGACGGCTACGGCTGCGGCTACGAGAACCTCGCCGAGACCGCCGAGGGCCTCGGCGACCGCAAGATGCGGATGGGCCTGTGGACCGAGGACGGCCTGGACAAGCTGGCCGACCAGGTCAAGGCGGGCCAGCGGGTGGCGAAGCTGGACGTGGCCTGGGTGGGCGACGGCTACAAGTTCGCCCTGGACGGCTGCAAGGCGGCGTACCAGGGCATCGAGGACAACAGCGACGCCCGCGGCTTCACCTGGGCCCCGGAGAGCTGGTCCGGCGCGCAGCGCTGCGGTGTGCAGTGGAGCGGCGACCAGTCGGGCAGCTGGGACTACATCCGCTGGCAGATACCCACGTACGCCGGGGCCACCATGTCGGGCCTGGCGTACACGACCGGTGACGTGGACGGCATCTTCGGCGGCAGCGCCAAGACCTACACCCGCGACCTCCAGTGGAAGGCGTTCCTGCCGGCCGTGATGACCATGGACGGCTGGGCCGCCAAGGACAAGCAGCCTTACCAGTACGGGGAGCCGTACACCAGCATCAACCGCAAGTACCTCAAGCTCAAGGAATCCCTGCTGCCGTACATGTACACGTACGCGGCCGAGGCCCACCGCACCGGTGTCGGCCCGGTGCGGCCGCTGGCGCTGGAGTACCCCGACGACGCCAAGGCGGCCGGTGACGCCGCCAAGTACGAGTTCCTGACCGGCGAGGACTTCCTGGTGGCGCCCGTCTACAGCGACACCGCCGTGCGCGACGGCATCTACCTGCCCAAGGGCGACTGGGTCGACTACTGGTCCGGCCGGATCTACCACGGCCCGACCACCGTCGACGGCTACCAGGCCCCCCTGGACACCCTGCCGCTCTTCGTCAAGGCGGGCGCGTCGGTCCCGATGTGGCCGGGTGTCAGGTCCTACCAGGACCGCACCGCGAACTCCCCGCTCGCCTGGGACGTCTACCCGCAGGGCAGCACCTCCTTCACCCTGTACGAGGACGACGGGGTGACCCGGCAGCACCGGGACGGCGCGTACGCCGAGCAGCGGGTGGCGGTGACCGCCCCGGACCGCGGGGCGGGAGCGGTGCGCATCGCCGTGGGTGCCGAGACCGGCGACTTCGCCGGAAAGCAGAAGAGCCGCCCGTACCGGTTCACCGTGCACACCGGTTCCTCGCCCCGGCAGGTGCGTCTGGACGGCGGCGCGCTGCCCCGGTTCACCTCCAGGGCCGCCTTCGACGCGGCGGCGGAGGGCTGGTGGTACGACGCCTCCGACCGGGCCGGGGTCGTCCAGGTCAAGACGCGGGCCCTGAGCACCGCGCGGGCCTTCCGGATCGACCTCGACGCGGCGAGCGCGGTGGGCGGCAAGGTGCCCGGGGCGACCGGCACGGTCGCGCTCACGCCTCCGCAGGAACTCGGTGCCGGCGTGTCCGGGAAGGTCACGGTGGACTTCACCGCCGGCCGGACCGGGGCGGACGCCGCCGAGCTGTCCCTGGCCGCCCCCGAGGGCTGGACCGTCTCACCGGCGCGGACCGTCGGCGGCCTCGAACCGGGTGAGCGGGCGAGCGCGGAGTTCACCGTGACCCCGCCGGCCGACGCGCGGCCCGGCGAGGCCGTCCTCACCGGCACGGCCCGCTACCGGGCGGCGGGAGAGGACCATGTCGCCGCGCAACGGGCCGCGCTGCGCACCATGCCGGCCCCGCCCGGGGGCGAAGCGTGGGCCAGTGATCTGGCCTGGCTGAACGCCACCAACGGCTGGGGGCCGCCCGAACGCGACCGCAGCAACGGGGAGTCGGCGGCCGGCGACGGCCATCCGCTCACGCTCAACGGCACCGCCTACGCCAAGGGCATCGGCGCGCACGCGAACTCCGACATCGAGTTCTGGCTCGGCGGGCAGTGCTCCTCGCTCACCGCCACGGTCGGCATCGACGACGAGATCGACGGCTACGGCGGCGTGTCCTTCTCGGTCGTCGCCGACGGCAGGACGCTGTGGTCCTCCCCCACCGTCAGCGGAAAGTCGGACCCGGTCCCGGTGAATGTGTCGCTGGCCGGGGCCCGGCACGTCCATCTGGTGGTCACCGACACCGACGGCACGAAGTCCGGCGACCACGGCGACTGGGCGGACGCGAAGTTCCACTGCGCCTGACGCGCGGGGACCGTCCGACCCGCCGGTTCGACGCCCCGGTCCCAGGAGGTGTCTCGTCGATCAGGCCGGATCAGGGAGCGGTGCCGGCCACCGCGAGCCCGGCATGATCGGCGAGACACCCTCTACGGCTTCTCCCGCCGTGGGGCCGGGGCACCGGCCGGTGCGGTGCTCGCCCGGACCACGAGCCGCGGCTCCACCGACGCCGGTTCCGGCAGCGCGCCGGGGTCGGCGATGTGCCGCAGCAGGTGGGCCACGGCGAGCGCGCCCATCTGCCCGAACGGCTGGGCGACGGTGGTCAGCGACGGCGAGCAGTACTCGGCCAGCTCGATGTCGTCGACGCCGACCACGGAGATGTCCTCCGGCACCCGCCGGCCCTGCTCGTGCAGCGCCCTGATCACGCCGAACGCCATCTCGTCGCTGGCGACGAACACCGCCGTCACCTCCGGGATCCGGGCCAGCACCAGTCCGCCCCGGTACCCCGCGGCGGGCGACCAGTCGCCCTCCAGGGGCGGCGGCACCGGCCGGCCGGCCTCCTCGAGCGTGGCGCGCCAGCCGTCGCGCCGGGCCGCCGCCTCGAGCCAGGCCTCGGGGCCGGAGAGATGCCAGACGGTCTCGTGGCCCAGGTCCAGCAGATGGCGGGTGGCCAGCCGGGCGGCCAGTGCCTGGTCGACGGCCACCACCTCGGTCGCGTCGGTGCGCGACCCGTCGATGGTGATGGTGGGGACGGCCCGGGTGAACTGCTCGATCCGCGGGCTGCTGTGGGTCAGCGGCACCGACAGGATGATCCCCTCGACGCCCTGGTCGGCCAGCCGGGACAGGGCGGCCTCGATGGCGGAGGTGTCGAGCGAGGCGGTGGTCGCGGTGCTGACCGTGTACCCGGCGGCCTGGGCCGCGTGCTCGATGCCGGAGGTGACCGCGGCCCGGGAGTAGAAGGTGGTCCGGAGGGTCACCACGCCGATGGTGCGGCTGCGTCCCGAGGAGAGCATGCGGGCCGCGTTGTTGCGCCGGTAGCCGAGCTGCTCGACCGCGGCCAGGACCGTGGCCCGTGTCTTCTCCCGCACGTTGGGGTGCCCGGACAGCACGCGTGACACGGTCTGCGCCGACACTCCGGCGACCCGCGCCACATCGGTCATCCCCGGCGGCCGCCCGTCGGCGCCCTTCTGCTTCGCCATGGGTTCCTTCCTCGTACCGGGCCGGGCTCGATGATATCGCCCACAAACCCGGTGCTTCGGCTGTCTCCTCGGGCGCGGTCCTGCCCACGCTCCACCTGTTGGCATCGATAACATCGTCTGCCATAGTTGCGCCGTCGGCCCGCGCCCAGCATCCAGGAGGAGCCGTGAAGAGCCACGTCCGCCCGCGGGACGGCATCGATCACATCCCGGAGTTCCCCGGCGATCCCTCGGGGGCCGGCGAAAGGCCTGCGGACCCCGCGCGGTCGCTGCTGACCTGCTCCGGCGGCACGCTGCTGCGCGCCGGACGGCCGCACCGGGTGCTGTCCGGTTCGCTGCACTACTTCCGGGTGCATCCCGAGCAGTGGGCCGACCGGCTGCGGCGGCTGGCGGCGCTCGGCCTGAACACCGTGGACACCTACGTCCCGTGGAACGTCCACGAGCGCTCCGCGGGTGACGTCCGCTTCGACGGCCCGCGCGACCTGACGCGCTTCGCCCGGCTGGCCCAGGAGACGGGACTGGACGTCGTCGTGCGCCCGGGACCGTACATCTGCGCCGAGTGGGACAACGGCGGGCTGCCCGCCTGGCTGACCGGAACCCCCGGCATGCGGCTGCGCACCTGCCACGGCCCGTTCCTGGACGCGGTGGGGCGCTGGTTCGACGCGCTGATCCCCCGCGTCGCCGGGCTCCAGGCCGGCCGGGGCGGTCCGGTGGTGGCCGTGCAGATCGAGAACGAGTACGGCAGTTACGGCGACGACCACGCCTACGTCCGCTGGGTGCGCGACGCCCTCGTCGAGCGAGGCATCACCGAACTGCTGTACACGGCCGACGGGCCGACGCCGCTGATGCAGGACGGCGGCACCGTGCCCGGGGAGCTCGCCACGGCCACGCTCGGCTCACGCCCGGCCGAGGCGGCGGCGCTGCTGCGCTCGCGCCGCCCGCACGAGCCGTTCCTCTGCGCGGAGTTCTGGAACGGCTGGTTCGACCACTGGGGCGAGAAGCACCACGTCCGGTCCGCCGCGGGCGCGGCCGAGACCGTGGGCCAGATCCTCGACGCGGGCGGCTCGGTGAGCCTGTACATGGCGCACGGCGGCACCAACTTCGGGCTGTGGGCGGGCGCCAACCACGACGGTGAACGCCTTCAGCCGACCGTCACCAGCTACGACTCGGACGCGCCGATCGCCGAACACGGCGCGCTCACCCCGAAGTTCTTCGCCCTGCGGGAGCAACTGGCCGCGTACGGCCGCCGGGACGCCGACATCCCCGCGCCACCGGCCGATCCGCCGCTGCTGGCGCCCCGCAGCCTGGACGTCACCCGGCGGGCCGCACTGCTGCCCGCGCTGCGTTCGGCGGCGGAGCCGGTCCGGGCTCCGGTGCCGCTGAGCTTCGAGGAACTCGGCCAGGCCTCCGGTCTGGTCCTGTACGCCGCCGAGCCGCTGCTGCCGCCGGGCCGCCACGAGCTGACCGTCACGGGCCTGCACGACCGCGCCCAGGTGTTCGTCGACGGAGCCCCCGTCGCCGTACTGGACCGGGAGACCGCGTCGTTCACCGTGCCCGGCGCGGGTGCCCGCGTCCGGCTGGAGCTGCTGGTGGAGAACCAGGGCCGGATCAACTACGGCCCGTTGCTCGGGCAGGGCAAGGGCATCCTCGGCGGGGTGCGCGTGGACCGCCGGCTGGTGCACGGCTGGAGCATGTACCGGCTGCCGCTGGACGAGTGGGGGCCGCGGGACACCGCCCGCGCCGCGGCGGCGGCACCCCCCGGCGGCGGCGCGGGCTTCGCCACCGCCCGGCTGGCGGTGGCCGAGCCGGCCGACACCTTCCTGGCCCTGCCCGGCTTCGGCAAGGGCTTCGTCTGGGTCAACGACACCCTGCTCGGCCGCTACTGGGAGATCGGTCCGCAGCGCACGCTCTACGTGCCCGGACCGCTGCTGCGCGCCGGTGACAACACACTCACCGTCCTGGAGCTCGAACGGTTCGGCGACCGCCTCGCCCTGCGCGACCGGCCCGTGCTCGGACCGCCCGAGGAGTACGTCGAGACCTTCGGCTGACCCCCGCACCGCACCCCACAGGAACCGCACAGGCACCACACCCAGGGGGCGGCGCACCCCGACGCCGTCCGTCACGAGTAAGGAGCACCTGTGTCAACTCCACTGTCAGCTCTGTCAGCTCAACGCGGAAGACTGGCCGGAGCGCTCGTCGCCGCCGTCGTGGCCACGGCGCCGGCCGTGATCGGCGGCGGTGCGGCCACCGCCGCCCCCGCGACGCCCGCCGCCGACCCCACGTACAGCGTCACCGTCGGCGCGAAGGGTTCGTGGACCCATCCGGACGACACCCCGGCCGCCCCGTACATCGACAAGGACGGCACCTTCCACTTCCAGCAGTCCCACGCCCTCTACGGCGCGAACGACAGCCGCCAGTGGACCTTCTTCACCGGCAAGGACTTCGACACCGCCACCCGTGACGCCCGCCTGAGCGACGCGGTGAACCCGGCCGACCCCGGGGACCGGAACAACGACACCACCTCGCGGTGCAACAACAGCCCCACCGGCCTGACGGCCACCTACGCCCCGGCCGGCTCGGGCTACGCGCAGAAGAACTACTGCGACCTGGCGGGTGTCTGGGTCGACCCGGACACCGGCGACTGGTACGGCCTGGTGCACAACGAGTTCACCCCGCAGCCGTTCGGCGACGGGCTCCACTACGACGCCATCGACTACGCCGTCTCGAAGGACCAGGGCCGGACCTGGACCATCGAGGACCACGTGATCACCTCGCCGTACAGCACGCGGCGCGGCGACACCACCGCGTTCCCGCAGCAGACGTACCACTACGGCGACGGCGACCCGCGCCTGTTCGTGGACACCGCCTCCGGCTATTTCTACGTCTTCTACGGCTCGCGGATCGTGGAGAAGGGCGGCGGCTGGAAGGCCTTCCACGCGCATGTGGCCCGCGCCCCGATCTCCGGGAAGATGGCGCCGGGCTCGTGGCGCAAGTGGTACGACGGCTCCTGGTCGCAGCCCGGCACGGGCGGCGAGGAGAGCAACATGGTGCCCGCCGACGCCGCGCACCCCACCGGATACACCCCGCCGGAGCAGGAGTACGACCCGGCGAACAGCGGCACGGTGAGCCAGCAGGTGGCCGCGGGCAAGATGCCCCCGACCTCCCCCCTGTTCGTCATGGACGTCACCTACGACGCCCATCTGGGGCTCTACATCGGCGAGCCGCAGGCCGTGGACCAGAGCGGGAACGCTCCGCAGCAGTTCTACGCCACCGACGATCTCGCCACGCAGAAGTGGCGGCTGCTCGGCGACACGGGCGCCCACACCAACGCCTCCTGGTACCGCTGGTTCCTGGACCCCGCCAACCGGACCTCCTCCACCATCGTGGGCAAGTCGTTCCGCTCCTACTGCTCCTTCGGCTGCTCGGGCGGCTCGGCGAGCGAGTACGTCGACGTCACGATCGGCACCTCCGCGCCCGCCGCGCCGGTCGACCCGCGCCGGACGTACCGCGTCACCAGCGGCGGCGGCCGCGTCCTCGCCCAGGTCCCCGGCGGCTCCGCCACCACCTCCACTGCCAAGGCCACCGGCTCCGCCCGGCAATCGTGGATCTTCACCGGCAACGGCGACGGCTCGTACCGCATCGCCAACGCCGCCACCGGCGGCCTCCTGGGCGTCGACTCCTCCTCGACCGCGCGGCGCGCCTGGGGCACCAGGCCCACCGTGACCGCGGCCCCCGCCGGCGGACCCTCCGTCGGTCAGCAGTGGTGGGTGATCCCCGGCACCACCGCCGACGGCGCTCCCACCGGGACCTACCGGCTGGTCAACCGCTACAGCGGCCTGGTGATCGGGCTGTCCGCCGACGCGCGGCGGCTCGCCGAGACCACACCGGCCCGCTACTGGAGCGACACGAGCGGCAGCCGGGTCGGGGGTGCGCGCACCGCGGCCGAGCAGACGCTGGCCCTCACCCCCACCGGCCGGGCAGCAGCCTCGCCCCGCGACTGACGCCTCCCTGCCCTCCCCCGCCCCTCGCCCTGCCGCGTCAGCCGCGCAGCAGGGCGAGCTGGTGTCGTACCGCGGCACCGACCCGGGGTTCGTCGTCGGAGGCGAGGAGGTCGAGCAGGGCGCCGCGGAGCACCGCCAGGGCCAGCCTGCGGCGGACGGCGCCGGTCTCGGAGTCCCGCTCCGGCCGCGGCTGGCAGGCGGCCAGGACCGCGAGCCAGTCCTCGACGGTGGCACGGGCGAACCCGGCCCACGCCCCGTCGGACTCGACCAGGGACCGGGCGTACGCCTCGGCCCACAGCCGCAGCAGCGGGCGGTGCTCCTCGGCGGCGAGCCACTCCCACACCCGTTCGACCGCCGGAACCAGCCCGATGGGCTGCCCGGGCTGGTCGGGCTGCCCCGGCTGACCCGGCTGGTCGGCCTGCTCGGCCCGACCGAGGCGGTCCAGGATCGCCAGCTCGTCGGCGCGGGCACGCGCCAGCAGCGCCCGCACCAGACCGTCCTTGTTGCCGAAGAGGAACATCAGGACCCGGGGGCTGGAGCCGATGGCCGTGGCCAGCGGGCGCAGCGACAGATCGGCCAGGCCGTGCGCGAGCGCGTACCGGTAGGCGGCCTCCAGCAGCTCGGTCTGCCGGGCGGACGGGGCTGTCGTTTCCTCGGGCATGGGGCTAGCGTAGCGTTACTGAAACAGTTGTGTCAGTTGGTGGAGGGAAGCGACCATGCCGCAGCAGGACAACCGGCCGCACGTCACCGTGCGCCGCGCCGACCGTCCCGGCGACCTGGGCTGGGTGGTGATGGCGCACGGTGAGGTCTACGACGAGCAGTTCGGCTGGAACACCGACTTCGAGGCCCTGGTGGCCCGGATCGTCGCCGACTACGCCGCCGGGCACGACCCGGCCAGGGAGGCCGGCTGGATCGCCGAGGTCGACGGCGCACGCGCGGGATGCGTCTTCCTGGTCGCCGGTGACGAGCCGCGCGTGGCCAAGCTGCGCATTCTGCTCGTCGCCCCGGCCGCCCGGGGCCTGGGCGTGGGCAGCCGCCTCGTCGGGGAGTGCCTGGCCTTCGCCCGCGAGGCCGGCTACCGGCAGGTGACACTGTGGACCAACGACGTGCTGGTGTCCGCGCGCAGGATCTACCAGGGCCATGGCTTCGCCCTCGTCGACGAGGAACCCCATCACAGCTTCGGCCACGACCTCGTCGGCCAGAACTGGACCCTCGACCTGCACACCGGCCCGGCGGGGGACGCGGCGGGCCCGCTCGGTGACGGCGGTGGCGGGAGCACACTGGAGGTGAGCGCCGGGCACGCCGGCGACGGGTCTCACCGCGTCGTCGGCCGGTGACGCGGGCCGACCGCCGCACGGACCGCGACCCGACGACCGTCCCGGTGCCCGGCGCGGCGTCAGGAGGACACCGTGGAGTTCGACGTGATCGTGGAGATCCCCCAGGGGTCCCGCAACAAGTACGAGATGGACCACGAACTGCACCGCATCCGGCTGGACCGGCTGCTGTTCACCTCCACCAAGTACCCGGCCGACTACGGCTACATCGACCACACCCTGGGACGGGACGGCGATCCGCTCGACGCCCTGGTGATCGTCGGTGAGCCGACGTTCCCCGGGTGCACCATCGAGTGCCGGGCCGTGGGCATGTTCTGCATGAAGGACGAGCAGGGCCCGGACGAGAAGATCCTCTGTGTGCCCGCGCACGACCCCCGGTTCGCGCGCCTCCAGGACATCGGTGACGTCCCCGACTTCGACCGGCTGGAGATCACCCACTTCTTCGAGGTCTACAAGGACCTGGAACCCGGAAAGAGCGTCGAGGGCTCCCACTGGGAGGGCCGGGACCGGGCGTACGCCGAGATCGAGGCCTCCCGCGCCCGGGTGGGCGGGTCCTCCCCGTGATCACCTGACCGCGCTCAGCTCCCGGACCGCCGCCCGGTGCGGCCCTTGGCCAGGAAGCGCCGCAGCCGCGCCTGAGTCCAGGTGTTGATCACGTCGTCCTTCGTGAGCCAGCCGCGCTGTGCCGTGCCCACGCCGTAGCGCATGTTCGCCAGGTGCAGGGTGGAGTGGGCGTCGCTGTCGACGGCGAACTTCACCCCGTGCCGCCTGGCCCGCGGGATGTCCTCGTCGCGCAGGTCGAGGCGGTCCGGGTGGGCGTTGATCTCCAGCGCCGTACCGGTGCGCGCGCACGCCGCGAAGACCTCGTCCAGATCGGCGTCGAGGCCCGGCCGCTTGCCGATGATCCGGGTGGTGGGATGGCCGATGATGTTGACGTACGGGTTCTCGCAGGCCCGCACCAGCCGCCGGGTCAGCTGCTCGCGGCCCTGGTTGAAGTGCGAGTGCACCGAGGCCACGCACAGATCGAAGCCGGCCAGGAACTCCTCCGGCCAGTCCACCTCTCCCTCGGGATCGATGTTCAGCTCCGCCCCGTGCAGCAGCCGCATGCCGCCGCCCCGGCCCCGCTTGCCGTAGGCGCCGTCGAGCTCACGGACCTGCTCCCGCTGGGCGAGCATCCGCTCGTCGGTCATGCGCTGCATGTACAGCGTGGGCCCGTGGTCGGTCACCGCGTAGTAGGCGTAGCCGCGTTCGGCGGCCGCCGCGACCATCTCCTCCAGTGGGGCCAGGCCGTCGGTGAGGTCGGTGTGGGTGTGCAGGTCGCCCCGGATGTCGGACTCCTCGATCAGCTCGGGCAACTCGCCCCGGAGCCCGGCCTCGATCTCCCCGCGGTCCTCGCGCAGCGCCGGATGGATCCACGGCAGGCCGAGCCGCGCGTAGACCTCCTCCTCCGTCTCGGAGACGATCTTCTCGTCGCTCTCGGCGTCGAACAGCCCGTACTCGGACAGCTTCAGCTTCTGGTGCACCGCCCGTTCGCGGGTGCGGATGTTGTGCGCCTTGGAGCCGGTGAAGTACTGCAGCGCCGCGCCCCACGAGTCCGGCGGTACGACGCGCAGGTCGACGGAGAGGCCCTTGGTGGTGCGGATCGAGGTCTTCTTCTCGCCGTGGGCGATGACCTCGGAGACGTACGGCAGTTCGGTCAGCGCCCGCATCAGCGGCTTGGGCCCGGTCGAGGCGGCGAGCACGTCGATGTCGCCGATCGTCTCGCGGAAGCGGCGCAGTGAACCGGCGTAGGCGCACCGCCGGCAGCCGGTCACCCGGGACAGCTCGGCGACCACGTCCTCCGCGAGGTCCAGGGCCACGTCGAGGAGCACGCGGTCCCCGGAGGACTGCAACAGCTCGATGCCGTGGAGGATGTTCTCCTCGGTCCTGGGCCCGAAACCCTTCAGGTCGCGCAGCCGCTCGGCGTGGATGGCGTCGGCCAGCTCGTCGACCGAGGAGATGCCCAGCTCCTCGTGCAGGACGCAGGCCTTCTTCGGGCCGAGGGTGGGGATCGCGGTCAGCCGCCGCACACCGGCGGGGATCTTCGCCCGGAGTTCCTCCACCGCGGACACCTTGCCGTCGCGGAAGTACTCGGCGATCTTCTCCGCGATCGACTTGCCGACGTTGGGGATCTCCTGAAGGCCCTTGACGTCGAGCGTGGACACGTCGGCGTGGTAGCCGCCCACCGACCGGGCGGCCTTCTCGTAGACGCGCGCCTTGTACGCGTCCCCTCCGGTGATCGAGATCAGGTCCGCGTATTCGGCGAACAGCGCGGCGACCTCGTCGTTGGAACGAGCCACACCTCCAGCGTAGGCGGCCGTGGCCGGCCGCGCCGAGCGCCGACGCGGCGCTCCGGGAGCCGCAATTGTCGTGCGGCGGGACGAATCGGCATCCAGGTCTCGAGCCCGATGTGGATCACATGCCGGCGGGGCAACCCATGGGCCGCAAAGCCCGTCAGTAACGAGCGTCGACAGTCATCCGGTCCAGGGAAGGTCCCCCATGCCGCTGCGCGCCCGAATAAGACGGCCCCGCGTCCTCATCGCCCTCGCGACAGCCGTCACCCTCACCGCGGCCGTCGCTCTGATCGTGGCCCTGACGGTCACGACGTACGACCACACCTCGCCGCGCGCCGCCCGCGGCAAGGCATCCGGAACGGTGGCGGGCCCCGTCGACTGCCGCAAGGCGAAGTGCGTGGCCCTCACCTTCGACGGCGGCCCCAGTCTCACGACCCCCAAGCTGCTGGACATCCTGAAGCAGCAGCACCTGCATGCGACGTTCTTCGTGCAGGGCCGGGGCCACATCGCCAAGTACCCCGAGATCCTGCGCCGTATCGCCGACGAGGGACACGAGATCGGCAACCACACCTGGACGCACCCGGTCCTGACGCAGATCGACGCGGACGACGCCCGTGACGAACTGACCCACACGCAGGACGCCATCGAGAAGGTCACCGGCACCAAACCCGTCCTGATGCGACCGCCGCAGGGCCGCACCAGCCGCAAGGTGGCGAAGATCTGCAAGGATCTGGGGCTGGCGCAGGTGCTGTGGAGCGTCACGGCCAAGGACTACGAGACGACCGACACGGCCCTGATCACCAAGCGGGTGCTGGAGCAGACCCACCGCGACGGCATCATCCTCCTGCACGACCTGCACAAGGGGACCGTGCCCGCGGTCCCCGGGATCATCAAGGCGCTCGAGGACCGCGGCTACACGATCGTCACGGTGTCCCAGCTGCTGGCCCCGGCCCAGCCCGAGCCGGGGATGGTCTACCGGCCCTGACCCCGCACTGCCTGGGGACGAGGCCGCCGTGCCGCCGTCGCCGTGGAGCGGTCCGGCGTGCGTCAGGGGCAGCTGATCCTGGTGTCGCCCGGGTCGGTCAGGCAGACGTCGGTCCCGGCTCCTCCGTCGACCGTGTCGTTGCCTCCCACGCGGTCACGGGAGTTGAGGACGTCGCGGCCGGGGCCGCCCAGGATCGTGTCGGCGCCGGGGCCGCCGACGACGACGTCCGCGCCGTCCCCGGCGATGATCAGGTCGTCGCCGCCGAGGCCGACGATCGCGTCGTTGCCGCCGAGGCCGCAGATGACGTCGTTGCCGGCGGTCCCTCGCAGGGCGTCACCCCGGGACGTGCCCGTGATGGTGCACAGCGGTGCGGTCACGGCGGTGCTCGTGGTGGCGGTGTCGTTGCCCGGGTCGGGGTCGTCGGTGGTGCCCGCGACGGTGGCGGTGTTGCTCACCGTGCCGGTCGCGGTGACGTTCACCTTCACCACGAGGGTGAAGGTCGCCGTTCCGGGGGCCATCGCCGGCGTGGTCGCCGACACCGTGCCGGTGCCCGATGCCGGTGGCGTGGTCGTGGTCCAGCCGGGGGGTGCGGCGAAGGACACGAACGTCGTCCCGGCCGGCACCGCATCGGTGAGCCGTACGCCGTCGGCGGTGTCCGGGCCGTCGTTCGTCAGGGTGATCGTGTACGTGAGGTTCTGGCCCGCGGCGACCGGGGCGGGCGTGCCGGTCTTGTGGACGCCGAGGTCGGCCGACGGTGGCGGCGGGGCGATGGTGAAGCACTCGGCGGTCGCGTCGGTGTGCGTGGCCGGCAGATAGTGCTCGTCGCCGACGCCGGGGGTGAACTCGGCGCGCCAGCAGTAGGTGCCGACCGCGCCGCCCTCGCCGCCGACCGTCGCGGACGAAGCCCGGCCGGCGGCGTCCAACGTGGCCGTGGAGACCAGCGTTCCGCCCGCGGAGCAGTCGCCGCCGTTGGCGGTCACGACCGGGGGCGGGCAGAGGTAGAACCTCACCGTGCCGACGCCCGGCGCGTCCTCGGTGCCGACGGTCACGACGTCGTGCTGGACGGTGTCCGGCTGGTTGGCCGAGCCGCCCGGCGTGGCGGTCGTGGTCATCGGCGGACTGACGCAGGTCGAGTTCGGCTGGATCGTGATCGGTTGCAGGTAGCCCTTCAGGTTGGCGTTGGAGCCCTCTCCCGTGATCGACCGCAGATACACGCTCGCCGCGGACGGGCCGGGGCAGCTCGGCGCGATGCCGGTCAGTGCGGTGACGTCCAGCGCCACCTCGAAGAAGGACCCTGCGGCAAGTGGCTGCCCGGTGAAGACGTCGGTGACGAAGGCGGTGTTGATCGCCCCGGTGAAGGCGGCGGTCGAACTCGTGCAGGTCGTCCCGTAGGTGCTCTGCGAGGTGAACGAGCACGCCGAGCCGAATACGGGAGGCGCCGAGCCCTGCGAGGCCACGTACAACACCGCGCCGCCGTTGGAGCGGTTGGGCTGCGGTGTGCCGCCCGGGGCATTGGCCGGGGCGTTGTCGATCTCGATCGCGTAGTTCTGGGTGCCGGACGTCGTGTCGCGCTCCCAGGCCACATAGACGTAAGAGTGACCACCGATCACCCGGGAGACGGCGTACGCCCTGCTGAAGTTGGTCTTGTCGACGGTGGACCCGGTGGACGTCCAGCCCGTCGGGTTGTCGCCGTCCTTGCTCGCCGTTCCGTACGTGCCGCCGTCCGCGGTGCTTCCCACGTTCAGCCCGGGTGTGTTCCAGTCGTCGCCCGAGGGCGTGCAGGTACCGGCCTCCAGGTCGCCGTCGATCTCGAAGCCGCCCGGCACCGGGCACGGCGACGCCGCCCGGGCCGGCGCGGCCACCCCGGCCAGCATCAGCAGCGCCGCCACCGCGGCCACGGCAAGCCGTCGTACGCCCATGTTTCCGTCCCCGGGTAGCCGCCGACATCTGGATCTTCAGAGCTGAACGCGCGGCCCACTATAGAAACGCCCCGTATGCCGGAGTCATCGCCACGCCGGGGACGGCTCGGGCCGGCCGGGGACGATCGGCGGCCGGGTCGCCGGGACACGTGACGTCCCGTCACCGGGTCCGCAGGGAGCCGGACGTGGCCTCCTCGGCCGGGCCGGGGATCCCCCGGTCGGGGGTGACGACGCCTGCACGCAATGGCGGGCTCTGGCTCTTTTGTCATGGTGTGACGTTGCAGGGAGTGCGTCGGGCGGTCACAGAGTGGTTGAGACCTCTTGTCGGCGCCTTCATGTTGTCCATAGCCTCCAGGTGTTGTGCAGAGCGAAACTGTCATTGCATATGTTGCAACGCCCCGCCCTGGAGGCCGCTCCATGAAACTGTCCGCTCGCCTCGCCCCGACGCTCCTGGCCGCCCTGGTCCTCACCGCGTGCGCCCCGCAGACCTCCTCCAACTCCGCCTCCGACAAGGACGACAAGAGCGGCACCCTGCGCGTGTGGCTCTTCCAGGAAGTCGGCAACAAGCCCAAGGAGAAGGTGGTCGACTCGGTCGTCGCCGCCTTCGAGAAGGCTCACAGCGGCACCGAGGTCGACGTCGAGTACATCCCGGTCGAGACCCGCGCCCAGCGCGTCAAGGCCGCCTTCAACGACCCGAAGTCCGCACCCGACGTCATGGAGTTCGGCAACACGGACACCGCCGGCTACGTCCACGACGGCGGACTCCTCGACGTCACCAGGGAGTTCGGCACCTGGAGCGAGGCCAAGGACACCGACCCCACCGCCAGGCAGTCGGTGACCGTGAACGGCAAGGTGTACGGCGCCCCCTTCTATGTCGGCGTCCGTGCCCTGTACTACCGCACGGACGTCTTCGAGGAACTGGGCCTGGAAGTCCCGAGGACGATGGCCCAGTTGGCCACCACGGCCCGGAAGATCCACGCGGCGAAGCCGGACCTGTACGGGCTGGTCGTCGGGGGTGCCTACACCTACGGCGCGATGCCCTTCATCTGGGCGAACGGCGGCGACCTGGCCACCGGCGCGAACGGCTCGTACACCTCGGCCATCGACAGCGCGGCCGCCCAGAAGGGCGTCAAGGCGTACACGTCCCTCTTCTCCGACGACAACTGTCCCGCCGCCAAGTGCGCGGGCATGGGCGGCAACGACACGGTGACCGCGTTCGCGGCCGGCAAGGCGGGCATGGCGATCGGCGGCGACTTCAGCCACGCGGCCGTGGAGGCCGGGAAGGTCAAGGGCAGATACGCCGTGGTGCCGCTGCCCGGCGTGACGCCGGGCTCGATCGCCCCGGCGTTCGCGGGCGGCAACAACATCGGCGTGCTGAAGAGCACCCCGCACCGCACGCTCGCGACGGATCTGATGGAGCGCTTGGCCTCGAAGAAGACCCAGTCCTCGATGTTCGACGCGATGGGCTTCCTGCCGACGTTCACCGACGTACGCGACCAGGCGGCCGCCCGACAGCCCTTCGTCAAGCCGTTCGTCCAGACCCTGGGCGCCGGCACCAAGTTCGTCCCGGCCTCGCCCGCCTGGTCCCAGATCGACTCCTCCCTGATCCTGCCCACCATGTTCCAGGAGGTCGTCAGCGGCAAGAAGAGCGTGGCGTCGGCGTCGAAGGACGCGGCGACGAAGATGAACGACGCCTTCGGCTCCGCGGGCTGAGCCGGTGACCGCACAGGACACGGCGGTGGTGAGGACGCCGGTACCCGCACCGCCCGCATCCCGGACCCGGCGCCGTGCACACACCGCCTGGACCCCCTGGCTGTACCTCGCTCCCGCCCTCGTCGTCCTCGGCGGGCTGCTGGTCTACCCGATCTACCAGCTCGGACTGATCTCGTTCTTCCGGTACACGCAGGCCCAGGTCAGCGGCGGCGAACCGACCGCCTTCCGGGGGCTCGGCAACTACGCCGACCTCTTCGGGGACGGCCAGTTCTGGCAGGTGCTGCTGGCGACGGTGGTCTTCGCGGCCGCCTGCGTCGGCTCGACCCTCGCCGTCGGCTGCGCACTCGCCGTGCTGCTCACACGCGTACGTGCCCTGCCCCGGCTGGCGCTGATGCTGGCCGCACTGGGGGCGTGGGCGACCCCGGCCGTGACCGGCTCCACGGTGTGGCTGTTTCTGTTCGACCCGGACTTCGGGCCCGTGAACCGGATCCTGGGACTGGGCGACCACTCGTGGACGTACGGGCGCTACAGCGCCTTTCTCCTCGTCCTGCTCGAAGTCGTCTGGTGTTCCTTCCCCTTCGTCATGGTGACGGTGTACGCCGGGATCCGCGCCGTGCCGGCCGAGGTCCTGGAGGCCGCGGCCCTGGACGGGGCCTCGCAGTGGCGCATCTGGCGATCCGTGCTCGCCCCGATGCTCCGGCCCATCCTCACCGTGGTCACCATCCAGTCGGTCATATGGGACTTCAAGGTGTTCACACAGATCTACGTCATGACGGGCGGCGGCGGCATCGCGGGTCAGAACCTGGTGCTCAACGTGTACGCCTACCAGAAGGCGTTCGCCTCCTCCCAGTACGGCCTCGGCTCCGCGATCGGCGTCGTCATGCTGTTGATCCTGCTCGCCGTGGCACTGGTCCACCTCAGGATGCTGCGCCGTCAGGGGGAGACACTGTGAGTCCCATCAATGGTGTGCGCCTCCTTCCGCGACGGCCGGGGCGCACGGTGGCGGAGGCGACGGCGCTGCTCGTCGCGGCGGTGGTGGCCTTCCCGCTGTACTGGATGGTCCTGGGCGCGTTCAAACCGGCGGGCGAGATCGAGTCGGACAAGCCCATGCCGTGGACCTCGTCGCCCTCCCTGGACTCCTTCCGGCGGGTCTTCGGGCAGCAGGAGTTCGGCCGATACGCCCTCAACAGCCTTGTCGTCGCGTGCAGTGTCGTGGTCGTCTCGGCACTGATCGCGTTCCTCGCCGCGACAGCCGTGACCCGGTTCCGGTTCCGTTTCCGGACCACCTTGCTGATCATGTTTCTGGTGGCCCAGATGGTGCCCGTGGAGGCGCTCACCATCCCGCTGTTCTTCCTCATGCGCGACGTCGGCCAGTTGAACACGCTCGGCTCCCTGATCCTGCCGCACATCGCCTTCTCCCTGCCCTTTGCGATCTGGATGCTGCGAGGGTTCGTCAAAGCGGTGCCGGAGGCGCTGGAGGAGGCCGCGTACCTCGACGGGGCGAGCCGCGCTCGGTTCCTGTGGCAGATCCTCTTTCCGCTCGTCCTGCCCGGGCTCGTGGCCACCAGCGTCTTCTCCTTCATCACGGCCTGGAACGACTTCCTCTTCGCCAAGTCCTTCATCATCAGCGACACGTCGCAGTCGACCCTGCCCATGGCCCTGCTGGTCTTCTACAAGCCGGACGCACCGGACTGGGGCGGAGTGATGGCGGCGTCCACGGTGATGACGATTCCGGTACTGGTGTTCTTCGTCCTCGTACAGCGACGGCTGGTCTCGGGACTGGGCGGAGCGGTGAAGGACTGACGTGCCCGAACGGCCGCGGAGGTCCGTACTTCAGCCCGGCAGCACGTCCTCGAGCCGCGCCAGTTCCTCCGTGCTCAGCGTGAGCTCCGCGGCCCTGGCCGAGTCGGTGATGGAGGCGGGACGGGTGGCTCCCGGTACCGGGATCAGCGCCGGGGAGCGGGCGAGCAGCCAGGCCAGGGCGATCTGCTGTGGGCTGACGCCGCGCACGGCGGCGATGCGGTGGAAGGCGGTGCCGAGGGAGGTGGGGCCGGAGGGGCCGTCGAGGGAGCTGCGCGAGATGCCGCCGAGTGGGCTCCAGGGGAGGAAGGCCAGACCGAGCTCGGTGCTCAGCCGCAGCTCGGGCTCGCTGCCGCGGACGGCGGGCGAGTACTGGTTCTGCACGGAGGCGAGTCCGTCGCCGAGGATCCGGTGCGCCTGGCGAATCTGGTCGGTGGTGACGTTGGAGATGCCCGCGGCGCGGATCGTGCCGGCGTCGAGCAGCTCGCGCAGCGCGCCCACGGACTCCGCCCAGGGCACGGCCGGGTCCGGCTTGTGCAGCTGGTAGAGGCCGATGGCGTCGACGCCGAGGCGCTTGACGGAGGCCTCGGCGGCTCGCTTGAGGTGTGCGGGGGTCGCGGTGACGGTCCAGCTGCCGTCGCCGGGGCGTCCGCGGCCGCCCTTGGTGGCGACCAGGACGCCGGAGGTGTCACCCCCGTAGCGGGCCAGGGCGCGGGCGATCAGCTGTTCGTTGTGGCCCGCCTCGCCGGCATGCCAGTGATAACTGTCCGCGGTGTCGATGAGCGTGACGCCGGCGTCGAGGGCGGCGTGGATGGTGGCGATCGCCCGCGTCTCGTCCGGGCGGCGTTCGACGGACAGCGGCATGGCACCCAGACCGATGGCGCCGACCGCGGTGTGAGCGATGCTGCGGTACTGCATGGTGGCCGCTCCTCAGGGGGTGGCTGACGACTCGGTGGTGAGGGCTTCGACGACGGCGCCGGGCAGCCAGTCGACGGTGCGGGAGAAGGGGAAGCCCAGCTGCTTCGCGCGGGCGTTGCTCATGGCGTAGTGGCGGTCGAAGGAGAACGCCGAAGCCTCCTCGCCCGCCGGGACGGTCCGGTAGACGGCCTCCCGGCCTACCTGCGTGGCGATGATCGTGGCGAGGCCGTACACATCGAGCGGGCCGTCGGAGCAGGCGTTGACCGGGCCGGTGAAGTCCGCTGTGGTCACCCACAGAAGCAGCTCCGCCAGCTCCTCGTGGTGGATGAAGACGGTGGGCAGGGCCTCCGCGTGCACAGTGATCTCTTCACCCCGGCTGATGCGCCCGGCGTAGTACGCCATCCGGCCGGTGAATTCCTGCGCGCCGCCGCCGAGCACATGGGCGCTGCGCACGCCGGCGAACTCGAAGCCGCCGGCGCGGGTGAAGACGGCCTCCGCCTGGCGCTTGCCCTCGGCGTAGTGCGCCTCCAGGTACGCGTCGTCGTGCCAGGGAAGGTCCATGGCCACCGGCCAGGTGGCCGGGTCCACGATGTCCTCCGGCACCGGCGTCCCCGCGGGCACGACCGGCAGTGCGGCGGTCGCGGGGTCGTAGACCTCGATCGTGGAGGTCATGACGTAGCGCCGGGCGCGGCCGGCGAAGGCGCGGGCGGCGATCGCGGCCTGCACCGGGGTGTAGCAGACCTGGTCCACCACGACATCGAAGGTGCGCGAGCCGAGCGCGGCCGTCAGGGCGGCCTCGTCGTTCCGGTCGGCGACGAGGTGCTCGACGCCGGCGGGCGGCACGGTGGAGCCACGATTGATCACGGTGACCTGGTGGCCGGCGGCCTTCAGGTGTCGCACCAGGAGCTTTCCGAAGTACCGGCTTCCGCCGATGACGCAGATCCTTTGCATGCCCCCATCCTGGAGACCTATCGTCATCAGCAGAAGTACCGGTCTGCTGGCCTGGTGTTAAGGAAAACTGTTGATCGATGTTCACCGACTCCGGGTCCTGCGGGCGGTGGCGGAGCACGGCAGCTTCAATCAGGCGGCGACGGCTCTCCGCCTCACCCCCTCGGCCGTCTCTCAGCAGGTGGCCGCCCTGGAGCGCAGCCTCGGCGCCCAGGTCGTCGCCCGCAGCACCCGCGGCGTCACGCTCACACAGGCCGGATCATGGTCGGCGCCGCCGAATCCGTCGCCGCCGAACTCGCCCACGCACAGCGACAGGTCGCCCGGCTGAGCACCGGCCGTACCCAACTCACCGCGGCCACCTTCACCAGCGGCGGCAGGCTCCTGCTGCCCGCCGCTCTCACCCGGCTCATGGCGGTCCATCCCGGCACCGTGCTCCACATCAAAGAGGGCGAGCCGGAGGACACCCTGCCGCTCGTCCGGCAGGGCGCCGTGGACCTCGCCCTCGCCTACCACTTCGACGGACCGCTGCCCGTGGGACCCGGCTCCCCCTCCAGCCTGGAGTGGACGCCGCTCCTGGAGGACCCCCTGTACGTCGTCCTGCCCCGAGCGCATCGACTCGCCGACCGCGGCGCGCTCGATCTCGCGGAACTGGCAGCCGAACCCTGGGTGCTCGGCTGCCTGAAGACCGAGGCGTACCTGCGCCGCTACGCCGAGCGCGCCGGCTTCGATCCGGAAGTCCGCGGGACCACCACCGACTATTTCTTCGCCCGCTCACTGGTCGCCACGGGCATGGGCATCTCCCTGATCCCCTCTGTCGCGCTCACCCCGGAGATCCCTGGCCTGTGCACCGTCCCGATCACGTCCCCGGGGCCGGTCCGGCACATCGGCGTCGCCGCGATCAGCCGCGGCGACCGACCCCACGTCACGACGCTCATCCATGCCCTTCGCGAGGTGGCGGCACGGCACAACGAGCAGGGACCCGCCTCGGGTCCGCTGCCGAACACTCACGGAGCCGAACACTCACGGAGCTGACGTTTCACAGTGCAAGGTCGATACTGCCGACATCAGCGGCCCACCTGTCAGTCTCACCAGGAGGTACCCATGAGGATGCTCATCAACGTCGCCGAGACCGTCGTCGCGGACGCACTGCGCGGGATGGCCGCCGCTCATCCCGGACTGGCGGTCGACGTCGAGAACCGGGTGATCGTACGGCGGGACGCCCCCGTGGCGGGGAAGGTCGCCCTGGTGTCCGGTGGCGGGTCGGGGCACGAGCCGCTGCACGGCGGGTACGTGGGTCCCGGGATGCTGTCGGCGGCCTGCCCCGGGGAGGTCTTCACCTCGCCGGTGCCCGACCAGATGCTACGGGCCGCGGCGGCCGTGGACAGCGGCGCGGGCGTGCTGTTCGTGGTGAAGAACTACACCGGTGACGTGCTCAACTTCGACATGGCGGCCGAACTGGCCGAGGACGAGGGCATCCAGGTCGCCAAGGTGCTGGTCAACGATGACGTGGCGGTGACCGACAGCCTGTACACGGCCGGGCGGCGCGGCACCGGCGCCACCCTGTTCGTGGAGAAGATCGCGGGCGCCGCGGCCGACGAGGGGCAGCCGCTGGAGCGGGTGGAGTCGATCGCACGGCAGGTCAACGAGAGCTCACGCAGCTTCGGTGTGGCGCTCAGCGCCTGCACCACCCCGGCCAAGGGCAGCCCCACCTTCGACCTGCCGGCCGGCGAGCTGGAGCTGGGCATCGGCATCCACGGCGAGCCGGGCCGGGAGCGGCGGCCGATGATGACCTCGGGCGAGATCGCCGACTTCGCGGTCAATGCGGTCCTGGAGGACCTCAGCCCGAGCAATCCGGTGCTGCTGCTGGTCAACGGCATGGGCGCCACCCCGCTGCTGGAGCTGTACGGCTTCAACGCGGAGGTGCACCGGGTCCTGGCCCAGCGCGGGGTGGCGGTCGCCCGCACCCTGGTCGGCAACTATGTGACCTCGCTCGACATGGCCGGTGCCTCCGTCACCCTGTGCCAGATCGACGAGGAGCTGCTGCGGCTGTGGGACGCGCCGGTGAACACGCCGGGTCTGCGCTGGGGCGTGTGACCCGGCCGGCCTCCTCCGACTTAGCCCATCACACCAGCCACACAAGGGAGTTCCAGTGCTCGACGCCGATTTCTTCCGCCGCTGGATGGCGGCGACCGCCGCGTCCGTCGACCGTGAGGCGGAACGGCTCACCGCCCTCGACTCGCCCATCGGGGACGCCGACCACGGCAGCAATCTCCTGCGCGGGTTCACGGCCGTGCGGGCCGCGCTGGAGAAGGACGCGGCCGACACGCCGGGCGCGATCCTGGTCCTGGCCGGGCGCCAGCTGATCTCGACGGTCGGCGGGGCCTCCGGCCCGCTGTACGGGACGCTGCTGCGCCGGACCGGCAAGGCACTCGGGGACGCCCGGGAGGTGAGCGAGGAGCAGCTCGCCGAGGCGCTGCGGGCCGGTGTGGAGGGGGTCATGACGCTGGGCGGCGCGGCGCCGGGCGACAAGACCATGGTCGACGCGCTGGTGCCGGCGGTGGACGCGCTCGGTGACGGGTTCGCGGCGGCGCGCACGGCCGCCGAGCGGGGGGCCGAGGCGACCACGCCGTTGCAGGCCCGCAAGGGCAGGGCGAGCTATCTGGGCGAGCGCAGCATCGGCCACCAGGACCCGGGGGCCACGTCGTCCGCGCTGCTGATCGCGGGGCTGGCCGAGGCGGCGGAGGCCTGACATGGGTGATGACAAGCTGGTCGGGATCGTACTGGTGTCGCACAGCGCGGAGGTCGCGGCGTCGGTGGCCGCGCTGGCGAAGGAACTGGCGGGCGGGGCCGAGGCGGTACCGGTGGCCCCGGCGGGCGGCCGGGAGGGCGGCGGGGTCGGTACGAGCGCCGAGCTGGTCTCCGCCGCGGCCGCCTCCGTGGACCGGGGGGCGGGGGTCGCGGTGCTCACCGATCTCGGCAGTGCGGTGCTCACCGTGAAGGCGCTGCTCGCCGAGGGCGACGAGCTGCCGGACCGCACCCGCCTCCTCGACGCACCGTTCGTCGAGGGTGCGGTCGCCGCGGTCGTCACGGCGGCCACGGGAGCGGATCTGGACGCGGTGGAGGCGGCGGCCGCGGACGCGTACACCTACCGGAAGGTGTGACGGACGGCGAGGTGCGAAGGGCGGCACGGCGTGAACGGCCGCACGGCGTGAACGGCGGCACGGCGTGAACGGCCGCACGGCGTGAACGGCCGCACGGCGTGAACGACCGCACGGCGTGAACGACCGCACGGCGTGAACGGCCGCACGGCGTGAACGACCGCACGGCGTGAACGGCCGCACGGCGCGAAAGGGCGGCTGGTCCGGGGCGCGGCACCCGGTCGTCAGGGGCGTGGGCTGTCGCCGTGCACCAGTTGCCGGGCCAGGCGTTCGCCCTCCGCCACGGCGGCGGCCTGGTTCTCGATGTGCCGCACCTTGGAGTGCTCGAAGACGATGTAGGTCACGCCCGAGCGGGTGCCGCCGGCGCGCGGGTCGGCGGGGATGCCGAGGCGCCGGGCGGTGGCGTAGGAGGCCTCGCCGATGATGTCCCGGGGGCCGGTGTCGCCGACGACCGCGTACTGCACCCGGCCCCGGTAGACGACGGCCGCCACCGAGCCGCCGCCCAGGCCGTGGGCGCGGTGGTTCCACAGGCGGCTGGGGGCGGGCAGGACGATGTAGGGCAGGCGCTCGGCGTTCAGGCGGCGGCCGTCGGACTGCGCTGAGGCCGCGGCGGGCGAGAACCACGGGTCGGTGCGGCGGTTGCAGCGGCGGGTGGGCCGCCCGTCGCAGTCGATGTCCATGTCGGACTTCCAGAAGACGGCTCCGCGCAGGCCGCAGACCGGGATGGTGGCGGGCCGGCCGGCGTCGGGACGGTAGCGGCCGCGGGAGACCGGCACGCAGCCGCGCGCCTTGGCCAGCAGGTCGGCGGCGCGGACGTCGCCCTCGCGCCGCGCCGCCGGCTCCTTGCGAGGGCGGTGCGGCACGGTGGCGGCGGTTGGTGCCGCCGGCTCCTCGGCGGGGCGGTCCGGCACGGTGGCGGCGGGCGGTGTCGTCGGAGCCAGCAGGGCGGCGCTCGCCGCGACGAGCGTCAGCGACCGGACACGCACGACGGAGGACCCTCTCCTTGGGGACATGGACCGATATTCATCCCGAAAGGGGTGAATTCATCGTGCGCCCACGTTAGGGGACCGGACGGCGCATCGCCCGCACCGCTTGCCGGACGGCCGGGGGCCGTAGCCGTGCCGGCCCGGCCCCCGGTCGCCCGCACCGGCGCGGCATCAGCGACGACAGCGGTCCGCGCCACGGCACGAACTCCCCCTCTGCTCCGGGCAGTTCGGCCGAGGTGAGGTTTCAGCATACGTAACTCCCCGGGAGGAACGGCGACGACGCCCCTCTTGATGCGCTCCGGCCGACACGGCATATTGGTCCGAACCATTGGACCCGAGCGGTGTCCCGGCCGTCCGCACCGCAGTTGACGGGGAGGCAGACCTCGTGCGACGCGTTCCCGACCGCGATTCCCGCCGCGGCCGTGTTCCCGGGCGTGTCGTGGCCGTGTGCGGTGCGCTGGTGGTGCTCGCGGCCTGCGGCCGGAGCGCCGCGGACGACGGGGAGGGCGGCGGCCCCGGGGCGCCGACCGGAGTGACCGCGGCGGCCGGCAGCGCGACCAGCGTGCACGTCATGTGGAACGCGGTCACCTCCACGTCGGGCATCAGCGCCTACCAGGTGTATCGCGGCACCACGAAGGTCAAGGACGTCCCCGCGTCCGAACACATGGTGGACGTCCCCCGGCTCAGCCCCGCGACGACCTACGTCTTCACCGTGCGGGCGCGGGACAACCGCGGCCGGCTGGGGCCGCGCAGCCGGGAGGTACGGGCGACGACACCCGCCGCGGTCGCGGCGGACCACTCGGCCCCCGCCCGCCCGCTCGCCCCGAAGGGCCGGGCGGTGGGCAGCCGGGCCGTGCAGCTGTCCTGGTCCGCCTCGACGGACGACCGGGGCGTGGTCTCCTACGACGTCTACCAGGGCACCACGAAGATCCACAGCGTGGGCGGGAGCCAGACGGCGACCGTGGTCACCGGGCTGCGGCCGCACACCCGTTACTCCTTCACCGTCCGGGCCCGCGACGCCGCCGACAACCTCTCCCCCGCGAGCGCCCCCGTGCGGCTCACCACCGCGCCGGGCTCCGACGACGGCCGGGGCACCGCGCCCACCTCCTTCCGCGCCACCACGCACCGCGCGGACGGCGCCTACTACCTCGACCTGGACTGGGTCCCGCCACGCACGGACGGTGTGGTGACGGAGTATCAGGTAGAGCTTGACGGAAGTCCGGCCACCTCCCTCGTCTGGGGCGGCACCGCACCGCGCGAGAAGGCGTCGTACAGCTTCTACCTGGGCCGGGACGCCGGGATCAGCCACCGGGTGCGCATCCGCGCCAAACTCCCCGACGGCACCTGGGGCGGCTTCTCGCCCACCCGCACGGTCACCACCGGCCAGGGACCGTCCTAGTGCCGCATCAGGCAACGTTCGCCCCGTCTCGCAGGGTGGGGCGGCGGCAGGCGCCCCTTGAATGCATCCCGCGTAGTCTCGCGGGGTGCAT
>NZ_JBEXZD010000033.1:0-73059 GCF_040628575.1 Streptomyces sp. NPDC006393 | reverse complement strand
CGCCGACGGCGACATGCCGTCCGCCGCCTGGCACGCGCGCGTGCTGCGCGAAAAGGGCTTCGCGGAGGCCCGCCCGGTGTGGTGCTCGCCGTCGGACACCCTGCTGCTGGCCCTGAAGTAGGGACCGGGACAGCGGAAGGGGCGGTACGGACTCCCGTACCGCCCCTTTTCGCAGGATCGCGTCTACCCGTTACGGCACCGTCGGTCACAGCACCTTCGACAGGAACGACTGCGTGCGCTCGTGCCGCGGGTTGGTCAGGACCTCCCGCGGGTGGCCGGATTCCACCACCACACCGTCGTCCATGAAGACCAGGTTGTCGCCGACCTCGCGGGCGAAGCCCATCTCGTGGGTGACGACGACCATCGTCATGCCGGACTCGGCGAGGTCGCGCATGACGTCCAGGACGTCACCGACCAACTCCGGGTCCAGTGCCGACGTCGGCTCGTCGAACAGCATCAGCTTGGGGTCCATGGCGAGGGCCCGGGCGATCGCCACACGCTGCTGCTGGCCGCCTGAGAGCTGCGAGGGATAGTGCCCGGCCCGGTCGGCCAGACCCACGCGCTCCAAAAGCTGCATCGCCCGTTCCTTGGCCTGGCCCCGGTTGGTGCCCTTGACCTGGACCGGCGCCTCCATGACGTTCTCCAGCGCCGTCATGTGCGGGAACAGGTTGAAGCGCTGGAAGACCATGCCGATGTCCCGGCGCTTCATGGCGACCTCGCGGTCACGCAGCTCGTAGAGCTTGTCGCCGTGCTGGCGGTAGCCGACGAGCTCGCCGTCCACGTACAGCCGGCCCGCGTTGATCTTCTCCAGGTGGTTGATGCAGCGCAGGAAGGTCGACTTGCCGGAACCGGAGGGGCCGATGAGGCAGAACACCTCGCCGGGCCTGACCTCCAGGTCGATGCCCTTGAGGACCTCGACCTGGCCGAACGACTTGTGCACGCCCTCGGCCTTGACCATCGCGACGGAGGAGTCGCGCGTGGCCGCGTCCTGCTTGCTGAGCTTGCCGGTCATGCCATGCCTCCCTTCGGGCGGCCGAGGGAGAACATGTTCGCCTTCACGTTCTGCCACGGCGTCGGCGGCAGGCTGCGGCTGGAGCCGCGGGCGTAGTACCGCTCGATGTAGTACTGGCCCACGCTCAGCACCGAGGTCATGATCAGGTACCAGGCGGCGGCGAGGAAGTACATCTCCACCGGGGCGCCGGAGACCTGGCCGATGTCCTGGGCGTAGCGGAACAGCTCCGGATACTGGACGGCCGCCACGAGCGAGGTCGTCTTCAGCATGTTGATGACCTCGTTGCCGGTCGGCGGCACGATCACCCGCATGGCCTGCGGAATGATGATCCGGCGCAGGGTCTTGCCGTGGCTCATGCCCAGAGCGTGGGCGGCCTCGGTCTGGCCCTCGTCGACGGCGAGCAGGCCGGCGCGGCAGATCTCCGCCATGTACGCCGCCTCGTTCAGGCCGAGGCCGAGCAGCGCCGTCAGCAGCGGCGTCATGAAGTCCGACCAGTAGTTCTTGTAGATCGGACCGAGGTTGATGTACTCGAAGACCAGGCCCAGGTTGAACCACAGGAACAGCTGGACCAGGACCGGCGTGCCGCGGAAGAACCAGATGTAGAACCAGGCGATCGCCGAGGTCACCGGGTTCTTCGACAGGCGCATCACGGCCAGGCCGATGCCGCCCACGATGCCGATCAGCATCGACAGGACCGTCAGCAGGAGGGTCTTGCCGACGCCGGTCATGATCCGGTCGTCGAAGAAGTAGTCGGGGACGGCGTGCCAGTTGATCTTGCCCTGGCCGAACGCGTAGACGATCGCGACCAGGACCGCGATCGCGACCAGGGCGGTCACGTACCGGCCGTAGTGCCTGACCGGAATGGCCTTGATGGCCTGCGCTCCGGACGGGGGCGTGCCCTTGGGCCCCGCCGTCTTGTCGATGTCAGCAGTCACGGGTGTTGCCTCTCGGTGGCTGCTCGCACGGTCACTTGCCGCCGTTGATGACGGACTCCTTCACGGCGCCGTCCTGGGCGCCCCACTTCTGAAGGATCTTCTGGTACTCGCCGTTCTTGATGATCGCGTTCATCGCGGCCTGGAGCGCGTCGCGCAGCTGGGTGTTGCTCTTGGAGACGGCGATGCCGTACGGGGCCGCCTCGACCTGGTCGCCGACGATCTCGAAGTCCTTGCCGCCGCCGGAGGTCTTCACCGCGTACGCGGCGACCGGGAAGTCGGAGGAGGCGGCGTCCGCGCCGCCCGAGCGCAGCCGTGTCTGGGCCTGCTGGTCGTCGTCGAAGGCCTCGATGGTGAGCTTCTTGCCGCTCGGGCACTTCTTCGCCTCGGCCTTGGCGAGGTCGTTGGAGACGGTGCCGCGCTCCAAGGCGATCTTCTTGCCGCACAGGTCGGACCAGGAGGTGATGCCCTCGGTGTCGCCCTTGCGGGTGTAGATCGACACGCCGGCGGTCAGGTAGTCGACGAAGTCGACGCCCTCGCCGACCTTCTTGCCCGTGGCCGGGTCGACGCCGTCCTGGCGGCTCTTGTTGTCCGTCATCGCCGACATGGCGATGTCGTAGCGGTTGGAGCGGATGCCGGTGAGCAGGGCGTCGAACGTGCCGTTCTCGAACTGGAAGGTCACGCCGAGCTGCTTGCCGAGGGCGGCCGCGACGTCGGGGTCGAGGCCGACGACCTTGCCGGAGTCGTCCTTGAACTCGACGGGCGCGTACGCGATGTCGGAGCCGACCTTGATGACACCCTTGTCACGGATCGACGCCGGCAGCTTGTCGGCCAGCGGGGCGGAGGCGGCGGACGAGCTGCCGGAGGACTTGTCCTTGTCCTTGGTCTGGTCACCGCAGCCGGTGAGAATCAGGGCGCCTGCGACCGCGATCGCACCGACCGCGGCCAGACGGGAGTGCGCGGCGGTCGTACGACGGGTGGAGCCTGCGGTCATGGTGGGTTCCTCCGGCGGATGGGTGGAGTTGCCGATGGGTCGACGAGAACACACACCTTCGGGTGTCGCGACCTCGTGTGATTGACGCATCTTGCCATTCGGATTGCGCCATTCAGGGCACTCGCCATGTCAAAATCGGATAACGGGTGACCCCCGAAGGACGATCGGCCGGCCTATCAAGGCGGGATCATCTGCGGTTATCCCTCCTTCTCGCCGGAAGATCTCCGGTCCGCTTCGCCGTGCAGTCCGCGGGGACGGCGCGTACGAGCGATTTGGAGGCATTGCCGAACATTCGACACGGACTTGTCCCCATATTGGGGTACGTGTCGACTCGCCGTCATGTGACCTTCGCGTTATGGACTCGTCGTCGATGCGGTCCGTCGGGTAAGAAGGTTCTTTACACCCCTCATCCGGGGCTCAGGGCGCGTGTGCGGCGCGCCCGTCGCGTCTGTGCCCGAACGCATCACTCACTGGGCCATGCGCGGTCCCGCCCACCCCTCACCAGGAGTGGCCACCCTCAAACCATGAACACTTAAGGGGTAAAACCAAGTGGCAGCGGAGATCGTCAATCCTCGCAGCGACAGGAGTACGGATCAGGACGGCGGGGCAGAGCCGCTCGATTCCTTCGATCCTGCCTTCGCGCTGCACCGCGGCGGCAAGATGGCCGTGCAGGCCACCGTGCCCGTCCGTGACAAGGACGACCTGTCCCTGGCGTACACGCCCGGCGTCGCGCGGGTGTGCACCGCCATCGCCGAGCAGCCGGAACTCGTCCACGACTACACGTGGAAGTCGTCCGTGGTCGCCGTCGTGACGGACGGAACGGCCGTGCTGGGCCTCGGGGACATCGGCCCTGAAGCCTCCCTTCCGGTGATGGAAGGGAAGGCGATCCTTTTCAAGCAGTTCGGCGGCGTGGACGCGGTGCCGATCGCACTCGACTGCACCGACGCCGACGACATCGTCGAGACCGTGGTGCGCCTCGCGCCGTCCTTCGGCGGAGTCAACCTGGAGGACATCTCGGCGCCCCGGTGCTTCGAGATCGAGCGCAAGCTCCAGGAACGCCTGGACATCCCGGTCTTCCACGACGACCAGCACGGCACGGCGGTCGTGACCCTCGCGGCCCTGCGCAACGCGGCCCGGCTGAGCGGCCGTGGTATCGGCGAGCTGCGGGCCGTCATCTCCGGCGCGGGCGCGGCCGGTGTCGCCATCGCCAAGATGCTGGTCGAGGCCGGCATCGGGGACGTGGCGGTGTCCGACCGCAAGGGCGTCGTCTCGGCGGACCGGGAGGACCTGACGCCGGTCAAGCGGGAACTGGCCGAGTTCACCAACAAGGCGGGCATCACCGGGTCCCTGGAGGACGCGCTGGCCGGCGCCGACGTCTTCATCGGCGTCTCCGGCGGTACGGTGCCGGAGTCGGCCGTGGCGTCGATGGCCGAGGGGGCCTTCGTCTTCGCCATGGCCAACCCGAACCCCGAGGTGCACCCGGACGTCGCGCACAAGTACGCGGCGGTCGTGGCGACCGGCCGGTCGGACTTCCCCAACCAGATCAACAACGTCCTGGCGTTCCCCGGCATCTTCGCGGGCGCGCTCCAGGTGCGGGCCTCCCGGATCACCGAGGGGATGAAGATCGCGGCGGCCGAGGCGCTGGCCGGGGTCGTCGGCGACGACCTCGCCGCGGACTATGTGATCCCCTCCCCGTTCGACGAGCGGGTCGCCCCGGCCGTGACGGCGGCCGTCGCGGCGGCGGCGCGCGCGGAGGGCGTGGCCCGTCGCTGACGTGAGCCCGTCGCCGCCGTGACCTCGTCACCGGCGCCGACCCGAATGGCCCCGTCCCCGTGGGACGGGGCCATTCGCCGTCCGGGCACGGGCAAGCACCGGTCCGGCCGCCGCCTCACCGCTGCTCGGCGGGCACACGGAGCTTGGCAAGAGGGCGTGTGTCACAGGCGCCCGCGGTTCCGTCGGCGTCGGCGCAGCCCTATCGTCAAGGTCATGTTCGCTGTCTACGCCGCCCGAATCGACCGCGACCAGCCGCTGAACGGTCTGGAGTCGGGGGAGCGCCCGGCCCCCGAGGCCCGCCCCGGCTGGAGCACCGTCGACGTCAGGGCCGCCTCCCTGAATCACCACGATCTCTGGTCCCTGAAGGGCGTGGGCCTGTCCGAGGACAAGCTGCCCATGATCCTCGGCTGCGACGCCGCCGGTGTCGACGAGGACGGCAACGAGGTCGTCCTGCACTCAGTGATCGGACAGAGCGGGCACGGTGTCGGGCCCAAGGAGCCCCGCTCCATCCTGACCGAGCGCTACCAGGGCACCTTCGCCGAGCAGGTCGCGGTGCCGACCTGGAACCTGCTGCCCAAGCCCAAGGGGCTCTCCTTCGAGGAGGCCGCCTGCCTGCCCACGGCCTGGCTCACCGCCTACCGCATGCTCTTCACCAACGCGGGCGTACGCCCCGGTGACTCCGTCCTCGTGCAGGGCGCCGGCGGCGGTGTCGCCACGGCCGCCATCGTGCTCGGCAAGGCGGCCGGCCTCAAGGTCTTCGCCACCAGCCGCGACGAGGCCAAGCGCAAGCGGGCGCTGGAACTCGGCGCGGTGGAGGCGGTCGAGTCCGGGGCGCGGCTGCCGCAGCGGGTGGACGCTGTGATCGAGACCGTCGGCGCGGCCACCTGGTCCCACTCGGTGAAGTCGCTGCGCCCCGGCGGCACCATCGTCATCTCCGGCGCCACCAGCGGCGACCGCCCCTCGCACGCCGAGCTCACGCGCATCTTCTTCCTGGAGCTGAAGGTGGTGGGCTCGACGATGGGCACCAAGGACGAGCTGGAGGACCTGCTCTCCTTCTGCGCCACCACCGGAGTCCGCCCCGTCATCGACGAGATCCTCCCCCTCGACCGGGCCCGCGAGGGCTTCGAACGGATGGAGTCCGGCGGCCAGTTCGGCAAGATCGTCCTCACCACCACCTGAACCACTCCGCGGACCCTGGCCGCGCGGCCGGTCCATGCCGTGCCGTTGCCCGGCGGGCCCCGGTGTCAGGGGCCCGCCGCGGCAGGGGCGTCAGGGCTTCGGCGTGTGGAGCAGGGCCGTGATGTGGGCCGCGGCCCTCGACAGGTGGCGGCGCGTGTCGCGGAGCTGGTCGGTGGTCACGCCGTGGTCGCGGGCCGCGTCGCGGATGTCGTCCCGGAAGCGGTCCAGAATGCGGTCCAGGTCGCGGGCGGGGTCGCCGGTGAAGTCCTCGTGCGCCCAGGACGGTTCGTACTCGGCCGGGAAGTCCTCCGGGGTCTGTGAGTATTCGGCCGGTGCCGTCGCGGCGCCGGCCGCGGGGCGGCCGAAGCCGAAGTCCCTGCCCAGGTCCTTGCCCCAGTCCTTGCCGAAGTCGCCGAACTCCTTGGCCAGTTCGGTCAGGCCCTCGCGCACCCCGGTCGGCCAGTCGCCCCGCGCGAAATGGTCCTGCACCTGGTCCTGGACGCGACGGGCGATGCGCTGGAACTCCTCCTGTGCCTGCGCCCGCGCCCGCTCCTGGGCCTCCTTCGCCACACGCCGGGCCCGCTGGGCCTCCTCGCGGGCCCGGCGGCTCTCGTCCTTGGCGCGCCGCGCCTGCTCCTTCCACTCCTGCTTGACGCGGCGCATCTCCTCCTTGGCGGCCCGCCAGGCCTCCTTGTCCTCGGCCTCGCCCGACCAGGCGTGCCCCCCCGAGGCCGTGCCGGAGCCCTGCCGGGCCTGGGAGGCGGCGGCACGCATCTCGCGCCGCAGATCGCCCGCCGCACCTCGTACGTCGGCCCGGATCTCGGCGGCGAGTTCGGCGACCGACTCACGGATCTCCAGTTCCAGGTCGGCCAGCTCCCCGCTGCGGTCGGCGAGTTCGGCACGGCCCGCGTCCGTGATGGCGTAGACCTTGCGGCCGCCCTCGGTGGTGTGCGTGACCAGGCCTTCGGCCTCCAGCTTGGCCAGCCGCGGGTAGACGGTGCCGGCCGAGGGTGCGTACAGCCCCTGGAAGCGCTCCTCCAGCAGGCGGATCACCTCGTAGCCGTGGCGCGGGGCCTCGTCGAGCAGCTTCAGCAGGTAGAGGCGGAGGCGGCCGTGAGCGAAGACGGGGGGCATGTCAGAGCACCTTCTTGTCGGTCGTGCCGTCGGTCGGGCCGTCGGTCGCGGACCGGGTGGGGCCGCCGTCCGGGTCCGGGCCGGAGTCCCACGGTCCGTCCTCCGCCGGCGGACGCCGGAGCAGGGCGATCGAGCCGGAGACCGTCGTCGCCTTCAGCCTGCCGTGGCCCGTGCCCAGCCGGCCGGTGATCCGCTTGGCGCCCCACTGCCCGCTGACCCGCAGGTCCTCGAAGGCGTTGGACACCGACCCGCTGGCGGTGTTGGCCTCCACCTCCGCGTCCGCCGGGTGGGGCAGCCGGATGGCGATCTCGCCGGAGACGTTGGTCAGGTTGATGTCGGTGGGGCGGCCCGCCGGGTCCAGGTCGACGATCATCGAGCCGCTCACGGAGTCCGCCCGGACCGAGGAGCCCGCACCCTCGACCACCGTCAGGTCCCCCGAGACCGAGTGGAACCGCAGCTCTCCGGAGAGGGCCTGCGCCTCCAGGTTCCCCGACACCGTGTCCGCGCGCACCGGGCCGGTGACACCCACCAGGGTGGTGTCCCCGGTGACGCCCTTGACCTCCGTGCGCCCGTCGATGCCCGAGACCATCGCGGCGGCGCCGACCACTCCGACCTCGACGTGCGTGCCCGCCGGGACGGCCAGGGAGACGACGGCGCTGCGCCGCCAGCCCTTGCGGTCCAGCCACTTCAGAAAGCCCTTCCAAGGCAGGTCCTCGTACGCCACGGTCAGGGTGCCGCCCTGCTGGGTGACCACCAGGGGCGGCCCCTCGATCTCGGAGACCTCCAGGCGCGCGGAACTCTCGTCCGTGCCCACGACGTTCACCGCTCCGTTGACGATGCGGACGTTGAGCTGGGTCACCGGCTTGTCGAAGGTGAGCTTCCTGGGCTCGCCCACGGACCACTCGGACATGGTGCAGACCTCCTGGGACGGACGACCGGACCACGCGGAACCGCAGGGCCGGAGACGGACCGGAGAGCGACGCGTCACGCCATATCGCGTCCCTCCTTAAGACACGATATATCGCGGACACGGAAAGTCAAGACACACCCCGTGAGGTAGGGACGCACCGGGAAAAGGCGAAGGGCGCCCCCGAAGGGGCGCCCACGTCGTTCGCCGCTGGATCGCTACTCGTCGTCCTCGTCGTCCAGCCGGGCCAGCCAGGTCGCCAGCCGCTCCACCGGAACCTCGAAGTCGGGGTTCAGGTCGACGAAGGTCCGCAGCTGCTCGGCGAGCCACTCGAAGGTGATCTCCTCCTCGCCCCGCCGTTTCTCCAGCTCCTCGATGCCACGGTCAGTGAAGTACATGAAGCCAAGGATAAGGGCGCGCAAAGGGCCGGGCCGCACCCCCGTGGACGAGGGTGCGGCCCGGTCACGTACGGCCCGCGGCAGCGGCTGCGCGGCTACGCGGTCACGTGGGCGGCTACGCGGTCACGCCTCGAACACCTCGCGTACCAGCTGCTCCTGCTCCGCCTGGTGCCGCTTCGCGGAACCCACGGCGGGGGAGGAGCCGTGCGGGCGGGAGATGCGGCGCAGGCGCTCGCCGTGCGGCACGTCCGCGCCGACCGCCAGGTCCAGGTGGTCGATCAGGTTGAGCGCGATGAACGGCCAGGCACCCTGGTTCGCCGGCTCCTCCTGGGCCCACAGGTACTTCTCGGCGTTCGGGTACTTCTTGATCTCCGCCTGGAGCTCGGCACCCGGCAGCGGGTACAGGCGCTCGATACGGATGATCGCGGTGTCCGTCACGCCCCGCTTCTTCCGCTCCGCCTCGAGGTCGTAGTAGACCTTGCCGGCGCAGAAGACCACCTTGCGCACCGCGTTCGGGTCGACCGACGCGTCGCCGATGACCGGGCGGAACTCGCCCGTGGTGAACTCCTCCGCCTTCGAGGCCGCGGCCTTCAGGCGCAGCATCGACTTCGGGGTGAAGACGACCAGCGGCTTGTGGTGCGGGTTGTGCACCTGCCACCGCAGGAGGTGGAAGTAGTTCGACGGCAGGGTCGGCATCGCGACCGTCATGTTGTTCTGCGCGCACAGCTGGAGGAACCGCTCCGGGCGGGCCGAGGAGTGGTCCGGGCCCTGGCCCTCGTAGCCGTGCGGGAGCAGGAGCACTACGCCGCTCGTCTGGCCCCACTTCTGCTCCGCCGACGAGATGAACTCGTCCACGACCGTCTGCGCGCCGTTGGTGAAGTCGCCGAACTGGGCCTCCCACATCACGAGCGCGTTGGGGCGGGCGAGCGAGTAGCCGTACTCGAAGCCCATCGCCGCGTACTCGGACAGCAGGGAGTTGTAGACGTTCAGACGGGCCTGGTCCTCGGAGAGGTACAGCAGCGGGGTGAAGTCCTCGCCCGTCTCGCGGTCGATGATCACCGCGTGGCGCTGGCCGAAGGTGCCGCGCTGGGAGTCCTGGCCCGCCAGGCGGACCGGGGTGCCCTCCAGCAGCAGCGAGCCGATGGCGAGGGTCTCGCCCATGCCCCAGTCGATGGTGCCGTCCTCGACCATGGCCGCCCGGCGCTGCAGCTGCGGCAGCAGACGCGGGTGGACGGTGATGTGGTCGGGGACGTTGACCTGGGACTCGGCGATGCGCTTGACGACCTCGGCGGACACGGCCGTCGGGACCGCCACCGGGAAGCCGTCCTGCGGCGCCTCGGCCTCGCCGGGAACCGGCTGGGAGGTGGCCTCGCGGACCTCGGTGAAGACCTTCTCCAGCTGGCCCTGGTAGTCCTGGAGCGCCTGCTCGGCCTCTTCCAGGGTGATGTCGCCGCGACCGATCAGGGACTCGGTGTACAGCTTGCGCACCGAGCGCTTCTTGTCGATCAGGTCGTACATCAGCGGCTGGGTGAAGGCCGGGTTGTCCGACTCGTTGTGACCGCGGCGGCGGTAGCAGATGAGGTCGATCACCACGTCCTTGTTGAACGCCTGGCGGAACTCGAAGGCCAGACGGGCGACGCGGACGACGGCCTCGGGGTCGTCGCCGTTCACGTGGAAGATCGGGGCCTCGATCATCCGGGCCACGTCCGTCGCGTACATCGACGAACGCGAGGACTCGGGGGCCGCGGTGAAGCCGACCTGGTTGTTGATGACGACGTGGACGGTGCCGCCGGTGCGGTAGCCGCGCAGCTGCGACATGTTCAGGGTCTCGGCCACCACGCCCTGGCCCGCGAAGGCCGCGTCGCCGTGGATCGCCACCGGCAGGACGGTGAAGTCCGTGCCGCCCTTGTTGATGATGTCCTGCTTGGCGCGGGACACGCCCTCCAGGACCGGGTCGACCGCCTCCAGGTGGGAGGGGTTCGCGACCAGCGAGACCTTGATCTGCTCGCCGTCCAGGCCGGTGAAGGTGCCCTCGGCGCCCAGGTGGTACTTCACGTCGCCGGAGCCGTGCATCGACTTCGGGTCGAGGTTGCCCTCGAACTCGCGGAAGATCTGCGCGTAGGACTTGCCGACGATGTTCGCCAGCACGTTCAGCCGGCCGCGGTGGGCCATGCCGATGACGACCTCGTCCAGGCGGGACTCGGCCGCCGAGTCGATGACCGCGTCCAGCAGCGGGATGACGGACTCGCCGCCCTCCAGGGAGAAGCGCTTCTGGCCGACGTACTTCGTCTGGAGGAAGGTCTCGAAGGCCTCCGCCGCGTTCAGCCGGCGCAGGATGCGCAGCTGCTCCTCGCGCTCCGGCTTGGAGTGCGGGCGCTCCACGCGGTCCTGGATCCACTTGCGCTGCTTGGGGTCCTGGATGTGCATGAACTCGATGCCGACCGTGCGGCAGTACGAGTCGCGCAGCACGCCGAGGATGTCGCGCAGCTTCATCATCGACTTGCCGGCGAAGCCGCCGACGGCGAACTCGCGCTCCAGGTCCCACAGGGTGAGGCCGTGCTCGACGATGTCCAGGTCGGGGTGCTTGCGCTGGCGGTACTCCAGCGGGTCGGTGTCGGCCATGACGTGGCCGCGGACCCGGTAGGAGTGGATCAGCTCGAAGACGCGGGCGGCCTTGGTGACGTCGTCGTCGTGCGAGGCGTCGATGTCCTTGAGCCAGCGGACCGGCTCGTAGGGGATGCGCAGCGCCTCGAAGATCTCGTCGTAGAAGCCGTTCTCGCCGAGGAGGAGGTTGGCGACGACGCGCAGGAACTCGCCGGAGGCGGCGCCCTGGATCACCCGGTGGTCGTAGGTCGACGTGAGCGTCATGACCTTCGAGATGCCGAGCTTGTTCAGGGTGTCCTGGGAGGTGCCCTGGAACTCCGCCGGGTAGTCCATGGAGCCGACGCCCATGATCACCGACTGGCCGGGCATCAGGCGCGGCACCGAGTGGACCGTGCCGAGGCCGCCGGGGTTGGTGAGGGAGACGGTGACGCCGGTGAAGTCGTCCATCGTCAGCTTGCCGTCGCGGGCGCGGCGGACGATGTCCTCGTAGGCCTGCCAGAACTCGAAGAAGTTCAGCGTCTCGGCCTTCTTGATGGCCGCGACGACCAGCTGGCGCTCGCCGCCGGGCTTCACCAGGTCGATGGCGAGACCCAGGTTGACGTGCTCCGGCTTGACCAGGGTGGGCTTGCCGTCCTTCTGCGCGAAGGAGTGGTTCATCGACGGCATGGCCTTGATCGCCTGGACCATGGCGTAGCCGATGAGGTGCGTGAAGGAGATCTTCCCGCCGCGGGCCCGCTTGAGGTGGTTGTTGATGACGATGCGGTTGTCGAACAGCAGCTTCACCGGGACGGCGCGCACGGACGTGGCCGTGGGCAGCTCCAGGGAGGCGTTCATGTTCTTGGCGACCGCGGCGGACGGGCCGCGCAGCGTCACGAGCTCGGGGCCGGCGGGGGCCTCGGCGGCGGGCGCGGGCTTCGCGGCGGCCGGCTTGGCGGCGGCGGGCTTCGCGGGCGCCGGGGCCTGCGCGGCGGGCTTCGCCGGGGCGGCGGCCGGGGCCGGAGCGGCGGCGGCCGGCTTCGGGGCGGCCGGGGCCTGCGCGGGCTGGGCCGGGGCGGCGGGCGCCTGCGGAGCCGTGGTGGTCGCTGCGGCCCCCGCGGCCGCAGTGCCCGACGGGGCCGAGGAGACAGCCGCGGCGGCGCCCGGCTTGTAGTCGGCGAAGAAGTCCCACCAGGCGCGGTCTACGGAGTTCGGGTCCTGGAGGTACTGCTGATAGATCTCGTCGACGAGCCACTCGTTGGCACCGAACGCGGCAGCGGGGTTCTTCCCGGCCTGGTCGTTGTCGGTGGAGATGCTCGAGTTACTGGGGGACTGTGGCGACACGGCGGCAACCGCCCTCTTCCGCTTCACAAGGTGATGGACAGCGGGAATAAAGGCTACGCCTCCGGGACCGTGAAGGTCAGGTCGGGCCCGTCCATCGTCGTGTAAGTCACATCGAAAGCTGTGTTTCGGGGCTTGAAATGGCGGGAAACAACCGTGGTTCACCCGCGGCAGGGAAGGCCGGACCCGGGCCTGGCCCGGTACGGAGGCAGGCCCCTGCCTGATCACACGTGTCCAGCTGCGGCCGGATCGACGGAACGCTCGTGGATCTTGAGGTTCCGGTCGAACTTTACGTCAACTTTGAACTGAGGGAAGCCCTGGAAGGGTGACGAGGATCCGGCAGCCGCGATCCGATTCGGCCACGCCGATCCGGCCGCCGTGCAGATCCACGGCCCAGCGGGCGATCGCCAGCCCGAGCCCCGTGCCGCCGTCGCTGCCCGGACCGTGCGGCCGGCTCACCGCGCCCCGGTTGAAGCGCTCGAAGACGCGGTGCCACTCGGAGCGGGGGATGCCGGGCCCCTCGTCGAGGACCTCCAGCATCAGCGACTCCGGCTGCGGACCGCGCCGCGCCCGCACCGTGACACGGCCGTGCGGCGGGCTGTGCTTGACCGCGTTGTCGATCAGGTTGGCGACCACCTGGTGGATGCGCTCGGGGTCCGCGTGCGCGGTCAGCTCCGGCGGGTAGACGTCCAGGCTCAGATGGACGTCCGTACGCGTGTGGCTCCCGGAGCCGGAGGCCATCTCGGCGCGCGCCGAGGCGACCATGTTGGCCTCCTTCAGCACGCCCGACAGATACGGCCACACCTCGAAGCGCCGCAGCTTCAGCGGGACGACGCCGTTGTCCAGACGGGACAGGTCCAGCAGCGTCTCGACCAGCCGGCCCAGCCGCTCGGTCTGCTTCAGGGCCGTGCGCATGGTCTCGGGGTCCGCCTCGGTGACCCCGTCGACGATGTTCTCCAGCACCGCGCGCAGGCCCGCGATGGGCGTGCGCAGCTCGTGCGAGACGTTCGCCACCAGCTCCTTGCGCTGGCGGTCCTGGGCGGCCAGCTCGTCGGCCATGCGGTTGATCGTCTGGGCCAGCGCGCCCAGCTCGTCCCGGCGGTTCTCGCGCACCCGGCGGGTGTAGTCGCCGTGCGAGATGGACCGGGCCACCGCGTTCATCTCGTCCAGCGGCGCGGTGAGCGAATGGGCCACGAACTGCGTGATGAGCAGCGTGGCGATCATCGAGAAGACCATGATGAAGCGCAGCTCGGTCTTGGTGTGCACCGCGATCATCGACAGACCGGTGGTGATCAGCACCGAGATGACGACCAGCGCGCCCAGCTTGGTCTTGATCGAGAACGGTCGTACGTCACCCCAGGGTCCTGACGGGGTCCGCCGTGCGGCCGGCCCGTCGCTCATGGGGTCGGCGTCTCCAGCGCGTAGCCCACGCCGTGCACCGTGCGGATCCGCTCGGCGCCGATCTTCCGGCGCAGCGCCTTGATGTGGCTGTCGACGGTCCGGGTGCCGGAGGCGTCCGCCCAGTCCCAGACCTCGGCCAGCAGCTGCTCGCGCGAGAGCACCGCGCGCGGGGTGTTCGCCAGACACACCAGGAGGTCGAACTCCGTCGGCGTCAGGTGGACGTCCTCGCTGCGTACCCGCACCCTGCGCTGCGCGTGGTCGATCTCCAACTCGCCCAGGCGCAGGATGCCGCTGCGCGGCGTCGCGGCGGCGAGGGCGGCCCGCTCCACGCGACGCAGCAGCACGTGCACGCGCGCCGCCAGCTCCCGCATCGAGAACGGCTTGGTCATGTAGTCGTCGGCGCCGACGCCGAGGCCGACCAGCATGTCGGTCTCGTCGTCCCGCGCGGTGAGCATCAGCACCGGCACGGGCCGCTGGGCCTGCACGCGGCGGCAGACCTCCAGGCCGTCGAAGCCGGGCAGCATGATGTCGAGGATCAGCAGGTCGGGCTGCCAGGCCTCGGCGGTGTCGACCGCGGACGGGCCGTCGCCCGCCGTTTGCACGAGGAATCCCTCGGCGCGCAGGCGCGTGGCGATGGCGTCCAGGATGGTCTGGTCGTCCTCGACCACCAGGACCCGGCGCTGTGCGCCCGGCCCGGCCGACGTCGCGTTGTGGGAGGTGTGTGTCTGCTCCATCGCCCGCCCCTGAGAGGTGTGCTTCCGGAATCCGTGGGGTGATTCCTTGACTGCGCATGGTTGCGATTGACGCTTGAATGATCGGCGTCAGGGAAGCAGCGTACGGGGAGTCACCGTGGCTTTGCTATCCAGGGCGGACGGCCAGGTGCACGACGTCCGGAACGCCCCGGGCAACGGGGATCTCTTCGGTGCGCACCTGTTGGAACCCGACATTCCACAAGGTTCCTTCAAATTCCGGAGACGGCCTGGCCGACCACACCGCGAGCACTCCGCCGGGCGTCAACGCCCTTGCGCAGCTTGCCAGTCCGGGTGGTGTGTACAGCCCGTCGTTGCCCTCGGTGACCGTCCAGTCGGGGCCGTTGTCGATGTCCAGGCACAGCGCGTCGAACGTGGTGGATGTCTCATTGACGTAGGCGAGGAGATCGGCCTCGACGATCTCGGTGCGCGGGTCGGCGAGCGCCGCCGCCGTGAGCTCGGCGAGGGGGCCGTGGCGGTGCCAGCCGATGATCGCCGGCTCCCGCTCGACCACCGTGATCCGTCCCCAGCGCGGGTCGGCGGCGGCGTGCGCGAGCGAGAAGCCGACGCCCAGACCGCCGATCAGCACGTGCGGGCGCGCCCTGCCGTCCAGCGCGGCGAGGGCGGCGTCGACCAGCAGCCGTTCAGAACGGCCGTCGGAGGTGTCCATCAGGAAGCAGCCGTTGGCGATGATCTGGAGCAACTCGCCGTGCCGGCGCAGCGCGACCTCGCCATAGGGGCCCTCGCGACGGTCCAGCACCACAGGAGTCTCGTACGAGGCGGTCATGGGGCCATCCTGCCCGAACCGCACCGCACCGCCACATGAATTACGGGTGGCGTGCGGGCCGGCGGGGAGTTGGGAGGTTGCGGTGAATCGGTCGGCGCCGCCGGGCCGCCCGTTCGGTGATCGCTCAGAGCGAACGGCCCCTGGGGAACATTCGGGGTCGCCCGTGCATTGAGTCGGCATAACTCAACTTGACTGCCGAAGGGGAGATCATGGCTGCTGAGTCCGCAGCGTTCACACCGCTCGCCCTGCCTGTGCTGCCGCTTGATGACGAGGTCGTGCTGCCCGGGATGGTGGTCCCGCTGGATCTGAGCGACAGCGAGGTGCGGGCCGCGGTGGAGGCCGCTCAGGCCGCCGCCCGGTCGGAGCCCGGGAAGCCCAGGGTGCTGCTGGTGCCGCGCATCGAGGGGACGTACGCGAAGACCGGCGTGCTGGGCACGGTCGAGCAGGTCGGCCGGCTGGCCGACGGCGACCCGGGCGCCCTGATCCGCGGCCGCGGCCGTGTGCGGATCGGCGCCGGGACCACCGGACCGGGTGCCGCGCTGTGGGTCGAGGGCACGCGGATCGACGAGAGCGTGCCGGAGCCGCTGCCCGGCCAGGTGACGGAGCTGGTCAAGGAGTACAAGGCCCTGGCCACCGCCTGGCTGCGCAAGCGCGGCGCCTGGCAGGTCGTGGACCGGGTGCAGGCCATCGAGGACGTCTCCGCGCTGGCCGACAACTCCGGCTACTCGCCGTTCCTGACCATCGAACAGAAGGTCGAGCTGCTGGAGACCGCCGAACCGGTGGCCCGGCTGAAGCTCGCCACCCAGCAGCTGCGCGACCACCTCGCCGAGCAGGACGTGGCCGAGACCATCGCCAAGGACGTCCAGGAGGGCGTCGACAAGCAGCAGCGCGAGTTCCTGCTGCGCCGTCAGCTCGAGGCCGTCCGCAAGGAACTGCGCGAGCTGAACGGCGAGAGCGACGGAGAGGAGTCCGACGACTACCGCGCCCGCGTCGAGGCCGCCGACCTGCCCGAGAAGGTCCGCGAGGCCGCCCTCAAGGAGGTCGACAAGCTGGAGCGGGCCTCCGACGCCTCGCCCGAGGGCTCCTGGATCCGCACCTGGCTGGACACCGTCCTGGAGATGCCCTGGAACGAGCGGACCGAGGACGCCTACGACATCCAGGGCGCCAAGGCGGTCCTGGACGCCGAGCACTCGGGCCTGGAGGACGTCAAGGAGCGGATCACCGAGTACCTGGCGGTGCGCAAGCGCCGCGGCGACCGCGGCCTGGGTGTGATCGGCGGGCGGCGCGGCGGTGCCGTCCTGGCCCTCGTCGGACCGCCCGGTGTGGGCAAGACCTCGCTCGGCGAGTCCGTGGCGCACGCCATGGGGCGGAAGTTCGTCCGGGTCGCCCTCGGCGGCGTCCGCGACGAGGCCGAGATCCGCGGCCACCGGCGTACGTACGTCGGTGCGCTGCCCGGCCGGATCGTGCGGGCCGTCAAGGAGGCCGGGTCGATGAACCCGGTGGTGCTGCTGGACGAGATCGACAAGGTGGGCTCCGACTTCCGCGGCGACCCGGCCGCGGCCCTGCTCGAAGTCCTGGACCCGGCGCAGAACCACACCTTCCGCGACCACTACCTGGAGGTCGAACTCGACCTGTCGGACGTCGTCTTCCTGGCCACCGCGAACGTTCTGGAGGCCATCCCGGAGGCGCTGGCCGACCGGATGGAGATCGTCCGCCTGGACGGGTACACCGAGGACGAGAAGGTCGTCATCGCGCGCGACCACCTGCTCCCGCGCCAGCTGGAGCGGGCCGGCCTGGACCGGGCCGAGGTCACGATCGACGAGGGCGCGCTGCGCAAGCTGGCCGGCGAGTACACCCGCGAGGCGGGCGTGCGCACCCTGGAGCGGTCCATCGCGCGGCTGCTGCGCAAGGTGGCGGCCCAGCACGAACTGGGGGAGCGGACCCTGCCGTTCGCCGTCACCGAGGCGGATCTGCGCGGCCTGATCGGCCGCCCGCACCACGTGCCCGAGTCCGCCCAGGACCCGGCCGAGCGCCGTACGGCCGTCCCCGGTGTGGCGACGGGTCTGGCGGTCACCGGGGCGGGCGGCGACGTGCTCTTCGTCGAGGCGTCCCTGGCCGACCCGGAGACGGGGGCGGCGGGCCTGACCCTGACCGGTCAGCTGGGCGATGTGATGAAGGAGTCCGCGCAGATCGCGCTGAGCTTCCTGCGCAGCCACGGCGCCGAGCTGGAGCTGCCGGTGGGCGATCTGAAGGACCGGGGTGTGCACATCCACTTCCCGGCGGGCGCGGTGCCGAAGGACGGTCCGAGCGCGGGCATCACCATGACGACCGCGCTCGCCTCGCTGCTGTCGGGCCGCCTGGTGCGCACGGACGTGGCGATGACCGGCGAGGTCTCGCTGACCGGCCGCGTCCTGCCCATCGGCGGCGTCAAGCAGAAGCTGCTCGCGGCGCACCGGGCCGGGGTGACCACCGTGATCATTCCCAAGCGCAACGAGCCCGACCTGGACGACGTCCCGGCGGAGGTGCTGGACAAGCTCGACGTCCACGCCGTCACAGACGTCCGCCAGGTCCTGGAACTGGCCCTCGCGCCGGCCGTGAACGGCGCGGAGCCCGAGATTCCGGTAGCGGCGTGACGGACGCTGCCGGACGAGCGAAGGCCCGGGTCCCGTGAGGGAGGCCCGGGCCTTCGCCCCGCGTGCTCGGGGGTGGGTGTCAGCCGTTGGCCAAGGCCTGCACCCGGTCCAGCGCCCCGTTGAACTTGTCGTGGTCGCCGACCGTCGGGCCGGACGACGTGTACTGCCACATCGTGTAGTAGCCCCAGCCCGCCGGCAGGGTGCCCACCGTCGAGGCGTAGCGGGCGATCCACAGGGGGTTGTTGGCGGCGAAGCCGCCGTAGTTGCCGGTGCACTGGGTCCACCAGCTGGTGGCCGTGTAGATGACGGCGTCACGGCCGGTGCGCGCCTTGTAGGTGTTGAGGAAGTCGGCGATCCAGCTGACCATCGCGCTGGCGGACTTGCCGTAACAGGCGGCGCCGTAGGGGTTCCACTCGATGTCGAGGGCGCCCGGGAGGGTCTTGCCGTCACGGGACCAGCCGCCGCCGTGGTCCACGAAGTAGTTGGCCTGGGTGGCGCCGCTGGTGGTGTCCGGGGTCGCGAAGTGGTACGCGCCGCGGATCATGCCGACGTTGTAGGAGCCGTTGTACTGCTGCGCGAAGTAGGGGTTCGTGTAGTACGTCCCCTCCGTCGCCTTCGTGTAGGCCCACCGCACGCCGCTGTTCCACAGCGTGGACCAGGCGACGTTGCCCTGGTAGCCGCTGACGTCGACGCCTTCGGTCTGGGTGGCGTCGGCGCTGGTGGGCGTGCCGCTGCGACCGTCGTGCGCCAGGACGCCCATGCCCATGTACGCGGAGCCGCGGGCTGGGGTGGTGTCGGCCGAGGAAGGGACGGTGAAGAAGACCGAGAACGCTGCGAGCAGGACTCCCGCGACGGTGAGCCGCCGCGCGCGGGCCGTTCCGGATCTGTGCACGGGCATGACGTGCCTCCGAAGTTCGGTGGTGCTCGGTGGGGGGAAACAGGGGGGCATGCCCACCGTTGCACAAGGGAAGAGCGGGTCACGGTAGACCCGCCGGGAGCGGTGATGTCGTGGGCATGCCATTCAGTGCCTGGTGTCGAAGCTACGCACGTAGATGCGCCCTGGGAAGGGGGGCCGGGGGCTGCCGTTGGTCTACGCCTGCGAAATACTGACTCAGCTGCGGCGATGGCGGCGACGGGCGGAAACTTTCAGGACCGGGAAAACTTTCAGGCAGGGGCTGACGTGCACGAAGACCCAAGAGGCGACGGGCGGGACGCCGCATCCGGCGATGCCTCGCCCACTGGTGTGGACCGCGAGTTCCTGGCCCTGGAACGGGAACTGACGGTGCTGCTGCGCCGCGCCCGGGCCAGCCAGGGCGAGATGGCCCGCGAGGTCCACCCGGACCTCGAGTCCTCCGCGTACGGACTGCTGATCCGTCTGGAGGAGTGCGGCAGCCAGCGCGCCACGGAGCTCGCCGCCTACATCGGTGTCGGCAAGGCCACCATGTCCCGCCAGCTGCGCGCCCTGGAGGAGCTCGGCCTGGTCGCCCGTGAGCCCGATCCCGCGGACGGACGGGCCTGGCTGGTGGCCCTCACCCGGGAGGGCCGCAGCCGCGTCGGCCGGGTGCGCGAGGCCCGCCGGGCGCGCTACGGCCGGCGGCTCGCCCACTGGGACCGCCGCGAGGTGTCGGAACTGGCACGGCTGTTGCACGAGCTGAACGGCGTCATGGAGAAGCACGACAAGTAGCCGGGCAGCCGGGTGGCGCGGCCCCGCCGCCCCGACGTCCCGCCGCCTGCTCCGCTCCTCACGGCTCCACGAACACCACCGTCGCGTCGTCGTGCGTCTTGCTCCGCCCGAGCCACGCCCGCTCCTGACGGTCCGCCGCCTCCAGGGCCCGTACGCGGTCCACCAGCTCTCGCGCGCCCTCCTTGCGCACCAGGCGGAGGCACTGCGCCCAGCCGCCCTCGTGGAACTTCTCCACCCACCGCGCCGCCCCGTCCGTCAGCGCCGCCAGGGAGTGGATCTCGTCGGCCGGCACGGTGCCCGTCACGGCCCGGTCCGCCACCGACGGGTCCGCCGCCGCAGTGAAGAAGCCGCCCTCCTTGTTGCGCAGCGTGGCGTCGACGAGCGCGTCGGTGGCGAGCGCTGCCCGGGGCAGGAGGGCCAGCCGGTCGTCCACGACGGGCACGACCGAGCCGTCCGCGGACTCCAGCAGGAGCACCGAGTCGGACAGCACCAGATACTCCACGCTCCCGGCCGACCAGCGGACGAGCACCACGGTTGCCTGCGGCGTGCGCGGGTGAGAAAGGTCACAAGTGAGCGCGTGTGCCTCGGCGGTTCGCGCGATGGCCCGGGCGAGAATCTCCGCCGGCGTCAGATCTGGGCGGGAAACGGTCAGTTCGGTCAGAGCGCCGCCGAGCCGTGCGGTGAACCAGGGGACCGAATGCAGACAGCCCGTCTCCGTCCGCGGCGGTGTCACCCCGTCCAGCACGACAAGGCAGCCGCCCTGCCCGGAAGCGGGTACTCCGACGGCGGCGAAGTCCTCGTTCGGGCGACCCGCAGCGCCCGGCTCCGAAACAACCTCCATACGCATCCGGCCAGTCTGCACGAGGCCTTCACATGGTTCGCCAAAGGCGGCCAATCACCTTGGAATTGATGCAGCCGCGCAGGTCAGGCGCCTGGTTTGGGAGGGAATGGAGCGCTCCGGGAAGGCGTGGCGGCGAATACTGTCAAAGCCTGCCGCCGACGTCCAACCGGCCCGCCGTGGGCATACCGCGTCCGTGCCAGGGGAACTTGCCCGCCAACTCCCCTCCGATGTTCACTCCTTCGGGTGGCCGGTCGGACGATGCGGGCCCACTGCCCACCGGCACTGGGAGGGTCGGAGACCGACGCAGGTCCCCTGCTCGGGCGCAGCCGAGAGCCGGGGGAGGGTGTACGCACCAGTCGCACCAGGTGACGGGGCGCCACCCGGGCCCATGAGTACACGAGTACAGGAATGCGAGCACCGGTGCAGAAGACGCGGCCTCGGCGCACAGGCAAGCAGACGGCCACCGGGAGGAGCCCGGAGAGCACGCCCGGCACCCCCGCCGCCACCGACCGGCCCGCCGTCCCGGTGGGCAAGGGCCGCCCGACCCACGTACGCAACCGCCTCATCGCCGCCGTCGCCGTCGTGGCCGCGGCCGTGGCCGGGGCGGGCGCCCCCTCCGTGATCGCCGCCTCCGGGCAGCTGAGCGACTCCCAGGACCTGGTCACGCTCGCCGGGCAGACCCAGGACGCCCTCGCCCTCGCCCACGCGCTCGCCGACGAACGCGACGAGGTCACCTCCTACGTCGCCGCCGGCCGCCCCAGGTCCAAGGCGCCCTCGGAGCAGCGCAGCACCCGCGTGGACCGCCAGGTCGAGGAGTTGCGCACCGCCACCGACACACCCGCCTGGCTGCGCCAGGACCTGGACGGCATCGCCGCCGTGCGGCGCTCGGCGCTCACCGGTCAGAGCAGCGCCCTCCAGGCCCATCAGGCGTACTCCGCCACCATCGCCGAGCTGCACAAGCTCGCCGAGCAGCTGGCCGAGCAGATGCCCCCGCGCGCGGGCTCCGGAGCGCACGCCCTCGCCGAGCTCGACACCGCCGTGCAGCAGGCCGCCGCCGCCCGCGGGCTGCTCCTCGCGGCCCTGAACGTGCCCCGCTCCACACAGACCGTGATCAGCCCGGTCACCGGCCTGCCCACGACCGTCACCAGCTCCACCGACGCCGACACCAAGCAGCGCGACGCGCTCACCGCCGCCGCCCAGCAGGCCCGGGTCCGCTCCGACGCGGCCCTCGCCGAGTTCCGCGCCACCGCCCCCGAGGAGGCCCGCGCCTCCTACGACTCCACCGTCACCGGCCCCGAGGTGAACTCGGCCGCGAGCTACCTGGCCAAGCTCACCGACCAGCCGACGCTGTCCGACTCCGACCTGGCCACCAGCACCAAGAAGGCGGACGCCGCCCTCAGCGCCCGCGCCGACCTGATGCGCGGCGTGGAGGCGTCCCTCTACGACCACCGCACCAAGGACCTGGCGAAGCTCCGCGACGACGACGTCACCGCACTGGAGATCCGCATCGCCCTCCTGGGCGCCCTGCTGCTCGTCGCCATCGGCGTCGCCACGGCGCTCGCCCGCACCCTGACCCGCCCGCTGGCCGTGCTCCGCCTCGGCTCGGCCCGGCTGGCCGGCGCCGAGGACGTGAGCGTCGAGGAGCCGATCAGGTTCACCGGACGCAACGACGAGTTCGCCCAGGTCGTCCGCTCCGTCAACACCCTGCACACGCAGGCCGCCGCCCTCGCCGAACGGGTCGCCACCCTGGAGGCCGACCGCAAGCACCTGATCGGCGGGCGCCAGAAGATGGCCGACGCCCGCGAGGAGCTGCGCGCCGAACTCGCCGCCGCGCACGCCCAGCTCCAGCGGATGCGCACCAGCATCGGCTCCACGTTCGTCAGCCTGGCGCTGCGCACCCTCGGCCTGGTCGAGCGGCAGCTCGCCGTCATCGAGGGCCTGGAGGAGCGCGAGCAGGACCCGGACCGCCTGGCCACCCTCTTCAAGCTCGACCACTTCGCCACGGTCATGCGCCGGCACAGCGAGAACCTGCTGGTCCTGGCCGGCACCGAGCACGTCCAGCAGCACGCCGGTCCGGTCCCGCTGGTCGACGTGGTACGCGCCGCGGTCAGCGAGATCGAACGCTACGAGCGCGTCCGCATCGCCGCGCTGCCGCCGCACGCGCACGTGGCCGGCTTCGCCGCCGACGACCTCTCCCACCTGCTGGCCGAACTGATGGAGAACGCCACGTCGTTCTCGCCGCCCGACCAGCCGGTGGAGGTCTCCGGCTGGCTCCTGGAGAACGGCGAGATCATGCTCTCCGTCCAGGACGAGGGCATCGGCATGGCCGGCGACCGGCTGAGCCGCCTCAACGACCGCCTCGCCGAGTTCGACCCGGAGGCCCCCTACGACCAGGAGGGCGAGACCGGCCTGGGCCTCGGCCTGTACGTGGTGGCCCGCCTCGCCCACCGGCACGGAGTCCGGGTGCGGCTGCGCGAGCAGAAGCAGGGCGGCATCGCGGCGGTCGTCGTCGTACCCCAGCCGCTCCTGGCGGCGGCCCCCGCCTCCGCCGCGCCCGCGACGGGACCGGCCCACGGCGGCACCGGAACCTTCTCCCTCCCCGGCGCGGACGCCGAGGTCAACTCCAACGTCCTGCACGCCCGCCCCAAGGACGGCGCCACCGACCCACTGGTGGCCCTGGCGGAGCGGACGGTACGGCAGTCGGAGGCCGCGGAGGCCGCGGCCGGCTCAGCGGCGGAGGCGCCGGCCGAGACGGCGCCACAGCCGCACGTCGCCGAGTCGGCGGCGCAGCCCCCGGTCACCGAAAGGGAGCCGCAGCCTCCGGTCGTCGAAACGCCACCGGAGTCCCCGGCCGAGACGACGATGACCCTGCTGATCCCGTCCCCGTCGGCCGAGCGGGACGGCCGGCAGGCACGCCCCGAGCCGGACGCCGGCCCCGCGCAGGCACGGCCCGCACGACCCGAGCCCGCCGGCCGCGAGCCCGTCGACCGTGAGGCCGTCGGCCGTGAGCCCGTTGGTCGTGAGGCCGTCGGCCGTGAGCCCGTTGGTCGTGAGGCCGTCGGCCGTGAGCCCGTTGGTCGTGAGGCCGTTGGTCGTGAGCCCGTTGGTCGTGAGGCCGTTGGTCGTGAGCCCGTTGGTCGTGAGGCCGTTGGTCGTGAGCCCGCTGGCCGTGAGGCCCCCGGCCGCGAGCCCGTCGACCGCGAGGCCGTCGCCAGCGAGCCCGTCGACCGCGAGGCCGCCGGCCGCGAGCCGGCCCCCCAGACTCCACCCGCACCCGGCCACGAAGCCCGCACGGGCGGTGCGGTCGGGAGCACCATCGCGGCCGGCGGCGAAGCCGAGGCCGAACACACCCGCGCCCCCGAAGAGCCCGTCACCGCCAAGGGGCTCCCCAAGCGCACCCCCAAGCTCACCACCCCCACCCACACCCCGCGCCAGCGCACCGGCTCGGTGGACGCCGAGGCGCTCCGCCGCCGCCTGGGCGGCTTCCGCCAGGGCGCGCAGGCGGGCCACCGCGACGTGGAGGCCGAGATCGCGGAACGGACGGCCCAGCACCAGCGGCCAGCACCGGCCTCCAGCCGTACACACGCCGAGGAAGCCACGGGGGGCACAGTCGAGGAGGCAAGCAGTTGACAGCGTCCACCACCTTCGGACTGAGCAGTGAGGCCCGCAACCTGCACTGGCTGCTGACCAACCTCGTCGAGGAGGTGCCCGGCATCGAGTCGGTCGCCGTGGTCTCCTCCGACGGTCTGCTGCTCCTCTCCTCCGACCAGGGCCGTATCGAGGAGGCCCGCCAGAGCCGTACGGCGGCCCGCAGCGGCCCGCGCGGCTCCGCCGCCGACCTCGCCACCATCGTCTCCGGCATCGGCAGCCTCACCGTCGGAGCGGCCCGGCTCATGGAGTTCGGCGGGGTCAAGCACACGATGGTCGCGATGGACGAGGGCAGCCTGTTCGTGATGTCGATCAGCGACGGCTCGCTGCTCGGCGTGCACGGCTCCGCCGAGTGCGACATGAGCGTGGTGGCGTACCACATGGCGCTGTTCGTGGGCCGCGCCGGACACGTCCTGACGCCCGAACTCCGCAGCGAACTGCGGAGGTCACTGGAGTCCGAGTCGGCGGGGAGTGCCCGATGAGCAGTGCCATGAGCAGCCCGATGAGCGGTAGGCCCAAACACCAGCTCCCGGTCCGCGGCGGGGACCGAAAACCCGCCCGCGTGCGCCCCTACTCGCTCACCGGCGGCCGTACCCGCTTCGGCCATGTCCTCCTCGTGGAGACGTTCGTCGGGAGCACGGCCGCGCTGGAAGCCCCCGAGGAGCGCAAGGAGCTGACCGGGGGCACCGCCCACGCGTTGAGCAGCGGCGGTTACCTCAGCAGCCGGGTGATGCCGGAGATGCGGGCCATCGTCGAACTGTGCCGCCGTATGCGGACGGTGGCCGAGATCGCCGCGCTGCTGAAGATGCCGCTCGGCGTGGTCCGGGTGCTCCTGAGTGACCTGGCGGACCAGGGAAAGATCCGTGTGTACGGCACCGGAACCGGTCACGGCACCGGCCGTCCGGACCGCGCTCTGCTGGAAAGGGTGCTGAGTGGACTCCGTCGTCTTTGAAGACACCGATGAGGACCTGAGGTCCTGGCAGACGGACCGCACCCGGGCCCCCATCGCCACGAAGATAGTGGTGGCCGGGGGATTCGGTGTCGGCAAGACCACCCTCGTCACCGCGGTCTCGGAGATCACGCCCTTGCAGACCGAGGCGCTGATGACCGAGGCCAGCGCGGAGACTGACGACCTCACCGCCACGCCCGGCAAGCTGACCACCACCGTGGCCATGGACTTCGGCCGCATCACGCTCGACGACGACCTGGTGCTCTACCTGTTCGGCACGCCAGGCCAGCAGCGGTTCTGGTTCATGTGGGACGACCTGGTGCGCGGTGCCATCGGCGCCGTCGTCATGGCCGACACCCGCCGTCTGAAGGACTGCTTCCCGGCCCTCGACTACTTCGAGAGCTGCGGGCTGCCGTACGTCGTCGCGGTCAACCACTTCGACGGCAGCGAGCTGTTCGAACCGGCGGACGTGCGGGAGGCCTTGACGATCCCCGCACACATACCTGTCATGATCATGGACGCGAGGCGGCGGATCTCGGTGATCGAGACGCTGCTGTCCCTCGTCGGCCACGCGCTGGACGAAACACCCGAGTAGGAGAACAGCACCCGTATGCGGAAGATACTCGTCGTCGGAGCCGGCCAGTCCGGTCTCCAGCTCGCCCTCGGCCTCCAGTCGCACGGGTACGAGGTCACCCTGATGTCCAACCGGACCGCGGACGAGATCCGTTCCGGCCGGGTCATGTCGACGCAGTGCATGTTCCACACCGCGCTCCAGCACGAGCGGGACCTGCAGCTCAACTTCTGGGAGTCCCAGGCCCCGAGGATCGAGGGACTCGGCGTCTCGGTCGCCGCCCCCGGCTCCTGGAGCGAGGGCCCCGCGGCACGCGCGATCGACTGGGTGGGCAGGCTCGACGGGTACGCGCAGTCGGTCGACCAGCGGGTGAAGATGGCCGGCTGGATGGAGACCTTCGCGCAGCGCGGCGGCCAGTTGGTCATCCACGGCGCGGCGGTCGGGGACCTCGACTACTTCTCCCGCGCCTACGACCTCGTCCTGGTCTCGGCGGGCAAGGGCGAGCTGGTGTCGATGTTCGAACGGGACCCGGAGCGGTCCCCGTACAGCGAGCCGCAGCGCGCGCTGGCGGTGGCGTACGTGCACGGTCTGGGCCCGCGCCCGGAGCACCCGGAGTTCGACGCGGTCCGCTGCAACCTGGTCCCCGGCGTCGGCGAGCTGTTCATCATGCCGACGTACACCCTCTCCGGCCGCGCCGACATCCTGTTCTGGGAGGGCATCCCCGGCGGCCCGCTCGACGCGTTCCAGGGCGTGAAGGACCCGAACCAGCACCTGGCCCTGACCCTGGACCTGATGCGGACGTTCACGCCGTGGGAGTACGAGCGGGCCACGAAGGTCGAGCTGACGGACGCCGGCGGCACCCTCGCCGGCCGCTACGCCCCGACCGTGCGCAAGCCGGTCGGCCGGCTGCCCGGCGGCGGCCTGGTGCTGGGCGTGGCCGATGTCGTGGTCGCCAACGACCCGATCACCGGCCAGGGTTCCAACTCGGCCTCCAAGTGCGCCGCCGCCTACCTGGCGTCCATCCTCGAACACGGCGACAAGCCGTTCGACGAGGAGTGGATGGGGCAGACGTTCGACCGCTACTGGAACACGGCCCAGCACGTGACCAAGTGGACGAACGCCATGCTCGCCCCGCCGCCGGAGCACATCCTCAACCTGATCGGCGCCGCCGGTCAGCTCCAGCCGGTCGCCGACCGTTTCGCCAACGCCTTCAACGACCCGGCCGACTTCGAGAACTTCTTCTACGAGCCGGCCAGGACCGAGGCCTACCTGGCCGAGGTCGCAGGGGGACCGGCCGCGTAGTAGCCCGCGTCCGAACCACGCAGGGCACTCTTGGGAAGCCTCGGCGGCACATAGCGCCGCAGGGGCTTCCCGCCCGGGTCGGGCCGCACGGCCCCCAGCACCGGGTTGGACCCGACCGGCGACACCTTCACCCGGGCGCCGGGCCGGGGCGCCTGCACCACCATGCCGCCGCCGAGGTAGAGGGCGACGTGCGTGGCCCCGGGGAAGTAGACGACCAGGTCGCCGGGGCGCAGGTCGTTCAACGGCACCCGCTTCAGCCGGGCCCACTGCGCCTGGCTGGTCCGCGGGATCGGTGTCCCGGCGTGCTCCCAGGCCTTCGAGGTCAGCCCCGAGCAGTCGTACCCGTCCGGGCCCTCGGCACCCCACACGTACGGCTTGCCCAGCTGCCGCACCGCGTACCGCACCGCCTTCTCGCCCTGCGCGGTCGGCTGTCTGCCGGCCACGAGCGCCCCCGCGGCCAGCAGCTCCCGCTGGGCCTCGCTGATCCCGCCCTCACCGCTCTTCCCGCTCCGCTCGGCCGCGGTGAGCGCCGCCAGCTGCCGGGCGCTGAGCGAGGCGAGCAGCTTCTCCACCTCCAGCAGCCGCTTGCGCACCTCGTCGCGGGCCCGCTGCTGTTTCCGGACGAGGATCAGCTGCGCGTCGTACGCCGTGCGCGCCGCGCGGGCCAGCTCGGAGGCCTTCCGCTCGTTCGCGGCCAGCCGCCCCACCGTCCGGGACCGTTCCCGGGACAGCCGCCCGAGCATCTGCCCCGCCTCCAGCGCGTCCTGCGGATCGCGCGCCAGCAGCAGCCGCAGGTAGGGGGAGAAGTCGCTGCTGCCCTGGTACTGGAGGCGGGCGAGCCGTCCCGCGTCGCCCATGCTGCCGCGCAGGGCGGACCGGGCCCGGGCGAGGCCGGCGTCCAGCCGCTCGACGACGATCCGCTGTTTCTTCAGCCGGGCGGCAAGGGTGTTGTAGGCCGTGGCGGCCTGCTCGGCCTGCCGGTACAGCTTCTGGAAGTCGCTCAGCAGGCCGGCGGTGGACCGGTGCGCGGGCCGGCCGTTCTGTTTTGCCTGCCCTGCCTGCCCTGCCTGCCCTGCCTGCCCTGCCTGCCCCGCCTGCCCCGCCTGTCCCGGCTCCGCTTGTGGTCCGGGCCGGCCGGACGGGCCGGGTTGTCGGAGCGGGCCGGCCGGGCCGTACGGCCAGGGGCGCGATGGCTGCGCCTGCAACAGCGCCTGTGGCTGGGGCTGTGGCTGTGGCTGGGGTTGTCGCAGCGGCTGCGGTACGGCCGTGGCGGCCGTCGGAGCGAGAGCGGCCTGCGCCGCCACCGCCGCCGTGCACACCAGTCGCAGCACCCGTCCTGACACGTCATCACCTCCGGTGCGGGGGCGGTCTTTCCGCTCCCCACCCGTGAGGATTCGGCCTATGAACCGACGATGTGGGTCAGGTCTGCGCCATGCGGCGCACCGCGATCACCCGTCCGTGTCACCCGGCTTGCTCCGCGAGCCGCTTCGGGGCGCCGGCCGGGACCACGGCCACTTCAGCCGGGGCCCGGACTCCCCCTCGGGATCGAACTCGTACTTCCACCCCCGCACCAGGCCCAGCCTCTTGCCGTGCCCCCGCGGCACCCGGCGGTAGACGAGCACCATCGGCGGCCCGCCCGCCGCGTCCGGGACCGGGATGCGATACGTCTTCGGAGGGTTCCCGGTGGGCCCCACCAGCACGGGCAGCACGCGGCCGTCCATGGGGCCGCCCTCGAACGGGGTGTCTTCGCTCTTCACGCCACCAGTGTCAGCCATCCGCCGACACGAGCGCCCGCACCAGCGCGGCGGTCTGCGGGTCCCGGGCGGCGGTGACGTTCAGGACGGCCACGAACTGCTCGACCAGCCAGTCCCGCAGCTCCTCGGCGGGCGGCTGCTTGTCCTCGTCGAGCCAGATCAGGGAGGCGGCCTCCACAGCCGTGATCCACACCCGGACGGTCATCCGCAGCCTCGGCCCGGGGTCCGTGACCTCCAGGTGACTGATGATGTGCTCGGCGGCGGCCCGGCGCACACCGTCCACGATGGCGGTCGTCCGGGACGTCTCCACCACGCTGCCGCCCTGGAGCAGCGCGGTGAAGCCGGCGTCGTGCGAGTCCACGAAGCGCAGATAGCGGTCCAGGGCACGGGCGAGGCGGGGCAGCAGCGGGCCCTCGCGCGGCTCGTCGAAGCAGTGCCGCAGCTCCTCGGCGGCCGAGCGCAGGGCCGCCTCGTACAGCTGCTGCTTGCCGCCGGGGAAGTACCGGTACACCAGCGGGCGCGACACCCCCGCTGCCTCCGCCACGTCGTCCAGCGACACGTCCTCGGGCGCCCGGTGCGCGAAGAGGGACAGCGCCGCGTCGAGCAGCTGAGCACGCCGCTCCTCGACGCTGAGGCGGCGGTAGGCGGGGGTGGACGCGGCAGGGCTCATGACGGGCAGCGTAATCGCTGACCGGCCTCTCCAGCCGGGCGTCCCGCCCGCGCGGCCCCGCCCCCGCTCCCCGTTCATGACCTGCGCGGTCCAGGATCTTCGCGGTCCGGGCCGGCCCGGCTACGCCAGCAGCCCCGACGACCGCCACAGCTGCCGTCCGACACCCCGCAGCACGCCGATGTCGTCCAGGAAGTCCGTCAGCCGCTTGGCGCCCGTCTGCATGACCTCGCGCCGGTGCCCGCTCGCCTTCACCTGCGCCATGGCCTCCCGCTTGTCCAGGCCCACGTTCGTGTAGACCTCGGGGTTGACGAAGGCCACCGAGAACACCCGTGCGAACTCGCCGGAGGTCACCCGGGTGAACTCCTTCGACCACCTCGGAGCGGTCAGCATCTGCCGGCGCAGCTCCTCACGGGCGTAGCGCACGTGCCGCGCCTCCTCCACCACGTGGATGCGGGTGACCCCGCGGATCAGCGGCTGCACCCGCTCGTCCGGGAACGTCAGCCGCTGCATCCAGTCCAGGACCTCCTCGCCGAGCAGGGTGGCGGTGAAGGAGCCGGGGGTGGTGGAGATCGTCTTGAAGAGCCGGCCGAGGTTCTGGTGGACGCGGCTGACCGGGTACCAGGGCGTGCCGCCGCGCGCTATCACGCGGGCGAACATCTTCGAGTGCCGGCACTCGTCCTCGATCTCGGTGAGCGCGTAGCGCACGTGCGCGCTCGTGGCGGCCTTGTCGTAGATGTGCCGCACCAGCAGCTGCATCAGGATCAGCTCGAACCAGATGCCGAGCGAGGCGAGGGCGGCGGCCTCGTGCTGGGAGAGCGCGATCCGCTGTTCCTCGCTCATCCGCTTCCACAGCGGTGTGTCGTACAGGGACACCAGCTCCGGCGGCCAGAACCACTTGCCCTCCTCGAAGGGAGCGTCCCAGTCCAGCTCCTTGTCCGGGTCGAAGGAGTGCTTGGCGGAGGAGTCGAGCAGCCGCTCGGCGACCTGCTCGCGGTCCTTGAGCAGACCGAGCGCGTCGCGCAGTCCGGCGAGCGCGTCGGCTTCCGTCACGGTCGTCATGGCTGTCCCACCTCGTCGTACGGGATCGTGGCCGGCGTGGCCGGTTACGTGGTTACTCGCGGGTCAGATCACCCGCCTCTTATAAGACTGCCTGTCAGCAAGCCCGTCAATCCCTCGCACACGACTTGTTGACTCGGCGTCTACGTGTGAGCCTGCGAGGTATGCCGACCTACGACCTGTACGCGAGGGACCCGGGAGACGCGCACTGGCAGGTGCCCGCGAGCGGGGCGGCCCGCTTCAGTTGGGAGTACGACAACGGTCGCGACCGGCTGCTCGCCCTGTATCAGAAGGGCAAGGACAAGCAGTGGGACGGGCAGAAACGTATCGACTGGGACCTGGAGGTCGATCCCCACGACCCGCTCGGCACGCCCGAGGAGGCGATGACCCTCTACGGCACGCCGTACTGGGCGAAGATGACGGACACCGACAAGGGCGAGCTGCGGCGGCACTTCGCGTCCTGGCAGTTCAGCCAGTTCCTGCACGGCGAGCAGGGCGCGATGGTCTGCGCCGCGCGGATCGTGGAGTCCGTCCCCGACCTGGACGCCAAGTTCTACTCGGCGACCCAGACCATGGACGAGGCCCGGCACGCCGAGATCTACGGCCGCTTCCTGCACGAGAAGATCGGGATGGTCTACCCGATCAACGACAACCTCCAGGCCCTGCTCGGCGACACGCTGCGCGACAGCCGCTGGGACATGCCCTACCTGGGCATGCAGGTCCTCATCGAGGGGCTGGCCCTCGCGGCCTTCGGGATGATCAGGGACACCACGAACAAGCCCCTGCCCAAGCAGATCCTCGCCTACGTCATGCAGGACGAGGCCCGGCACGTGGCCTTCGGCCGCATGGCCCTGCGCGACTACTACAGGCAGCTCACCGACGCCGAACTGCGTGAACGCGAGGAGTTCGTCATCGAGGGCTGCTACCTGATGCGCGACCGCCTGCGCGGGGTGGAGGTCCTGGAGAACTTCGGCATCCCGAAGGCCGAGGCCGAACAGCTCAGCGAGCGCTCCGAGTTCCTCCAGCTCTTCCGCCGGCTGCTGTTCAGCCGCATCGTCCCCTGCGTGAAGGACATCGGCCTGTGGGGCAAACGCCTCCAGGAGGCCTACGTCGACATGGGGGTCTTCGAACTGGGCGACTCCAACCTGGACCTGCTCATGGCCCAGGACGAGGAGATCGCCGAACGACTCGACGCCGAGCGCTTCGCGGCGGAGGAGAAGGAACGGGTGGCGGAGGTGGAACAGGCCATCGAGGAGGGCCGACGCCTCGACGAGTGATCGGGCGGGCGGGCAGGAGGCGGCCCGCCGCAGGTGAGTGCGGGAGTCGGCCTGCCGGAGGCGGGTGCGGGAGCCGGCCTGCCGGAGGCGGGTGCGGGAGTCAGCGCGCCGGAGGCGAGTGCAGCACCGCCTCCATCACCGCCTTCGCGATCGGCGCCGCTGTGCCGCCGCCGCTGATGTCGCCGCGCCGCGCCGACGCGTCCTCCACCACCACGGCGACCGCGACCCGCGGATCCAGGTCCTCGTCGCCCTGCGCCCAGGAGATGAACCAGGCGTACGGAGTGCCCTGGTTGCCGATGCCGTGCTGCGCGGTACCGGTCTTGCCGCCCACCGTGGCGCCCGCGATCGCTGCGTTGCGGCCGGTGCCCTCCTCCACCACGTCCGTCATCAGCTCCCGCAGCCGCACCGCCGTCGTCGGCCGCATCACCTGCCGCGCCGCCCGTGAACCGGCCGCCGACACCGTGCTCCCGCCGCGGCGCGTGGTCCGCTCCACGAGATACGGCGTGCGCACCTGCCCCCCGTCGGCCACCGCCGCCGCCACCATCGCCATCTGCAACGGCGTGGCCCGCGTGTTGTACTGCCCGATCGACGACAGTGCCCGCTGCGCCCGGTCCTCGGGCGCGTCGAACGTGCTCGGCACCACCGAGAAGGGGATCCCCAGCGTGGGGTCGTCGAAGCCGAAGCTCCGCGCCGCCGCCTCCATGCCCGCCGCGCCCACGTCCACGCCCAGCTTGGCGAACACCGTGTTGCACGACCACTCGAAGGCGAAGCGCAGCGAGGCGTCCCGGCAGCCCTCGCCCTCGTTGACCAGCCTCGTGGTGCTGCCGGGCAGCCGGTAGGGGTCCGGGGAGTCGGTCCGGGCGTCGAGATCCCGCACCACCCCCGCGTCCAGCGCCGCCGCCGCGGTGATCACCTTGAACGTCGAACCCGGCGGATACGTCTGCCGCACCGCCCGGTTCAGCATCGGCTTCTCCGGGTCGTCGTTCAGCCGCGCCCAGGCCGCCGCCACGGCCGGCCCGTTCCCGGACAGCTCCGCCGGGTCGTACGACGGCGTGGACACCAGGGCCAGCACCCGGCCCGTCGTCGGCTCGAGTGCCACCACCGCGCCCTTGCGCGTGCCCAGCCCGTCGAACGCCGCCCGCTGGGCGGCCGGGTTCAGCGTCGTCACCACGTTGCCGCCGGGGCTCTGCCCCCGGGTGAAGCCGTCCCACAGCGGGAATCCGGCCAGCATCGGGTCCGTGCCCGACAGCACCTCGTCCTCGGAGTGCTCCAGGAACGTCGTCCCGTACCGCTGGGAGGCGAACCCGGTCACCGGGGCGTACAACGGACCGTCGGCGTAGGTGCGTTCGTAGCGCAGCTGCTCGCCGGTGTCCCGGGACCCCGTCACCGCCCGGCCGCCGACCAGGATGTCGCCGCGCGGCTGCTCGTAACGGGCGATGGTGGGGCGCCGGTTGGCCGGGTTCACGCCGTACGAGGGAGCCTGGAGCACCTGGAGCCAGGCCGTGTTCACCAGCAGCGCCACCAGCAGCAGCACGCAGAAGGCGGCGGCGTGCCGGATGTACCGGGTCACCGGACGGCCTCCCCGGGGCGTTCCCCGCGGTTCACGGGGCCACCTTCCCGTCGTACTGCCGTCGTGCCACGTCGCTCACCCGGATGAGCAGCGCCACGATCATCCAGTTGGTGACGACCGACGAGCCGCCCTGCGCCAGGAACGGCATCGCCATGCCGGTCAGCGGGATCAGCCCGGTCACCCCGCCCGCGATCACGAACACCTGGAGCGCCACGATCGAGGCGAGCCCGACCGCGAGAAGCCGGCCGAACGGGTCGCGCAGCGCGAGACCCGCCCGGTAGCCGCGCTCCACGAGCAGCGCGTACAGCAGGAAGACCGCGGACAGCCCGGCCAGCCCCAGCTCCTCCCCGGCGGTGGCCAGGATGAAGTCCGACTTGGCCGCGAAACCGACCAGGATCGAGTGGCCGAGGCCCAGCCCGCGGCCGAGCACCCCGCCCGCCGCGAACGAGAACAGCGACTGGGCCACCTGCCCCGGCCCCTGTCCGGCCTCGATGGACGCGAACGGGTGCAGCCACTCCGCGACCCGGCTGTGCACATGCGGCTCCAGCCAGCCGACGGCGACCGCCCCGGCCGCCGCGAGCATCAGCCCGACCGCGATCCAGCCGGTGCGGCCGGTGGCGACGTACAGCATCACGACGAACAGCCCGAAGAAGAGGAGCGAGGTCCCGAGGTCCCGCTCCAGCACCAGCACGCCCACGCTCAGCAGCCAGATCGTGACCACCGGCCCGAGCACCCGCCCCGGCGGCAGCCGCGGCCACCACCTCCTGCCGCCCGTGTACGTCAGCGCGCCGCGGTTCGCGGCCAGGTACGCGGCGAAGAACACCGCCAGCAGCACCTTGGCGAACTCGCCCGGCTGGATGGAGAACCCCCCGACCCGGATCCAGATGCGGGCGCCGTTCAGGGGAGGGAAGAGGATGGGCAGTGTGAGCAGGGCGAGCGCGGCGACCACACTGACGTAGGAGTAGCTCTGGAGCCACCGGTAGTCGCGCAGCACCAGCACCACCAGGGTGAACAGGGCCACGCCCAGGGTGGACCACACCAGTTGGGCGGGCGCGGCCTCCTCGCCCGGCGTCTCCAGGTCGAGCCGGTAGATCAGCACCAGACCGAGCCCGTTGAGCAGCACGCCGATCGGCAGCAGCAACGGGTCGGCGTACGGCGCCCGTAGGCGCACCGCGGTGTGCGAGAGCAGCGCGAGCACGCCGAGCCCGGCGCCGTAGCCGGCGGCGCCGGGCGGGACGGTGCCGTGCTTCGCCAGGCCGACGGCGCAGTAGCCGTACACGGACAGCAGGACGGCGAGGACGATGAGGGAGAGTTCGACGCCGCGGCGACGGGGGAGACGGACTGCGGCGGTCGGTGCGGAGGGGTGTGGCGCGGAGGGGGGTGGCGCCGCCGCGGTGGGTCCGGCCTTGGTCATGTCGGGAACCTACCCAAAACCGGCATCCCGGGCCGTCGCGGAGGCCGGTACCAGCGTGGCGCGTCAGCACCAGCGTGGCGCGTCAGCACCAGCGTGGCGCGGGCCCGATGTTGTCGATGTAGCGGGCCGTGCCCCAGGTCCAGCCGCCGTCGGCGAGCAGGTACCACAAGGGGTTGCCGTTGACGTCCTGTCCGGGCGTCTTGCAGTGGATCCAGACGACCTCCCCCTTCCTGGCCACCCGTACGACCGGGCTGCCGCGGTCCGGCCGGGCGTGCAGGGCCAGGCCGCCGCGGGCCGTGACCACCCCCCGGTAGAAGCGGGGGCTGTTGGCGGCGGAGTCGTCGGCGGGGCCGTCGGAAGGGCCGCCGGAAGGGCCGTCGCCCGGGGGCTGGGTGGTCGTGGGCTGGGGGGTCGTGGGCTGGGTGGTCGTAGGCCGGCCGGTGTTCCCGGGGGTGGTGGGGCTCGGAGTGCTCGTTCCCGCGGTCGGTGTGGTGGTGGCCGGGGCGGCGGTCGGGGAGGGGGCGGGAGTGTCGCCCGCGCCGTCCGTGCCGACGGCACGCGTGACGGCGGCCGCGGTCAGCAGCGCCCCGGCGGCGGTCACCACGGCCAGCCGGGTGAGCAGGAAACGAAGGGGCAGGGGCGGCATGGGAACCTCCGGCTGAGGTGTGGGGGCGTGGAGGGCTCGCGGTGGGCTTTCGGTGAGCCCGCAGTGGACAAATCTGACTAACCGCCACATTAGGAGCGTCGCTCGCCGTACGCCCGCCGCACTGCGCCATCGGGGACAGCGTCACCTGATGGGGTGTCAGGCAAATGCGAGGGTGGGGGAGGGGGTGGCCGTCAGGAAGGGCCCGTGTCCCCGACCGGGGGTGCCTCCGGCGGATTCTGAGGCAGCGTCAGCGCCGCCACCGCGCCGCCGTCCGGGGCGTTGCCGAACTCCAGCCGGGCCCCCAGCACCTCGGCCTGTCCCAGTGCGATGGTCAGACCGAGACCGTGCCCGGTCGCCCCGCCCTCCGTGCGGAAGCGCTGCGGACCGTGCTCCAGGAGGTACTCCGGATAGCCCTCGCCGTGATCCCGCACGCTGACGACCGGCCCCTCCACGGTCACCACCACCGGCGGCCTCCCGTGCTTGTGCGCGTTGGCCACCAGATTGCCGAGCACCCGCTCCAGCCGCCGCCGGTCGGTCTCCACGTACACGTCCCGTACGACCCTGATCCGTGTGTCGGCCGCCCCGGCGCCCCCGTCCGTGCCCCCCGCGCCTGCGGCCCCCGCCGCGCGCACCGCCCTGACCGCCCGTTCCGCCACCGTGCTCAGGTGCTCGCCGTCGAGGTCCAGCCGCTCCCGCCCCGCGTCCAGCCGGGAGATCTCCAGCAGGTCCTCGGTGAGGGTGCGCAGCGCGGCCACCCGGTCGCGGACCAGTTCCGTCGGGCGGCCCGGCGGCAGCAGTTCGGCCGCCGCGTGCAGCCCGGTCAGCGGAGTGCGCAGCTCGTGCGCCACGTCCGCGGTGAACCGCTGTTCGGCCAGGAGCTTGCCCTGGAGCGACGCCGCCATCGAGTCCAGCGCGACGGCGACGGCGGCCACCTCGTCCTGGGGGCGCGTGGCGTCCCGGGCCAGCGGGTCGTCGACGCGCGCGTCCAGGTCGCCCGCGCTGATCCGCCGGGCCACCCGCGCCGTCGCGTGCAGCCGCCGCGACACCCGGGTCACCGCGAAGGCGCCCACCAGCAGCGTCGCCCCGATCGCCAGCCCGGACGACCACAGGATCGCGTTGTCCAGCCCGGCGATGGTGCGCGCCTGCTGCGAGTAGTCGACCTCGACGGCCAGGGTCCGGCCGCGGTCGGCGGGTCCGGCCGCCCACATGGTGGGCCGGCCGTGGTGCCGGTCCACCATCGTGCCGCGCTCGCCACGCGCCGCCAGCCGCCTCAGCGACGGAGGCAGCCCCTCCGGGTCGACGCCCGCGCCCGGCAGCAGCGTGTCCCCGGACTCGAACGCGCTCGTGGCGTCCTTCAGCCGGGACAGCGCCAGCTCCCGCGCCTGCCCGACGGTCTGGTCGGTCACCGAGACATGCACGAGGACACCGAGCAGCGCGGCGAGCGCACAGCACATCACCGTGATGAAGGCCGCGGACTTGGCGGCGAGGGTCCCGGTCCACCGGGGGAGCGCGACCCTCATCGCCCACTCGCGGAGAGGGCGGCGGAGAGGGTGGGCCTCGCAGAGGGGGTGGGCGAGAAGGCGGCCGGGTCGGGGGTCGAGGAGCCGGCCGGGGCGGTGAGGCCGGTGGTCGGCGTCGGCCGGGGGACGGGGGAGCGCGACGCGGTGGCCGCCGGGGTGTGCGCTCGGGTGGGCTTGTGCCGGCCGGTGCGCAGGAACTCGTCCCGGGAGAACACCATCGCCCGCTGCTCCGGGTCCCAGGACCATGTCGTGCGGTACTCGTATCCGGAGATCCCGGCCGGCGAGCGGATGATCACGGCCCGTCCGGCCAGCTCCACACCAATCACCGCGTCGTCGTTGGCGAAGACCTGCACGAGCCGGTGCTTCTCGAAGGTGTAGACGCGCACGGCCGTCTGGTTCGTGGGATACAGCCGGAAACCCAGCGTCATGTCGTCGTGCCCGTCACCGGTGAGATCACGGTAGTACGGCCGCATGACGGGACACCGCGCGCCCCGCTTCCCGCCCTTGCCGCAGTCGGCCAGCCGGACGGCCGTCTCGCCGTACGGAGCCTTCGCGGCCGTGTAGTCGTCCGGGTGCGCGGCGATCTCGGCCCGTACGACGGCCACCGGGTCGACCTTGCGGATGTCGTCACCGGGTGCCGTGACGCCCTTCACCGTCTCGATCTGCACCTCGTCGTACGGCCACGCGGGGCTGGCGGCCGGACGCAGCGAGGGCCACAGCCGGGCCGGGCTGATCGCGGTCGGCGTGGCGCCCGCGGCCCGCAGCCCGCCGGCGTCACCGCAGCCCGCCGCCGTGGCCAGCAGCAGCGCGACCAGGGCGGTGACAAGGGCGGGACGTCTGCGGAACACGGCTCTTCGGTGTCTCCGGTGGGCGAGGGCGGGCTGGACGAGGGGGCCGGACTGAGCGTCGTGGCCGGACTGAGCGTCGTACACCATATTCGTTTCGTACGGAAGTATTCGTTTCGTACGGGAGTCCTGCTTCTTCGGAAGTCCTTTCTGTGCGGAGGCCTTTCTTGTACAGCGGCTCATCTCCCCGCCCGAGGCGGCCGTGAAGCGCCAGGGGGCGGGGCTGCGCAGAGCGTACGCACCGAAGGTAAAACGATTGTTCGGTCGACCGCCCTCGTCACCCGGCGCCGCTCGGCGTTCCCTCCCCGCTTCTTGCCGCGGAAGCGCCACGCCTGTTCCATGGTCATAGGGGTGATGGTGCATGAGCGGACCACGTCGACAGCCCGGCCACCCCGGCCCCGGCCGTCTGCGCGTCATACCGAACTGGAGCCACGGACAGGAACGGCTCTACGTCTGCCGTCCCGACGGGAGGAACATCGCCTGGTACGACCGGGAGGCCGCCCGCGTCCACCTGCTCAGCGCGGACGAGGAGGAGGACGTGCTGGACGCCCTGGGCCCGTATCTGACGGGCCCGGTCGCGGTGGGCCCGCCCCCGGTACCGACGGCCGCCGAACTCGCCCGGCTCAGTCTGCACCCCGACGACGACCTCGCCCCGAACCGCCCCGGCGAGGCCCTGCTGATAGCCCTGGACCGGGAACCCGGCCACGTACACACCCACCTCCTGCGTCCCGATCCACGCCGCCGGGCGCTCACCGCCGAGCAGACGGTCGGTGACGCCCTCGACGGCTTGGACGGCGCCGGCTGGCGCACCCTGCACTCGATACCCCTGCCCGGCGGCGACCGCATCCACCACCTGGTGATCGGGCCCGGCGGACTGTTCGCCGTCCGCGCCGTGTACGCCCGCAAGCAACGGGTGCGGATCGACGACCCGATGGTCACGCTGGGCCGCCACGAGCCGGAGCCCCTGCTGCGCCGCGCCCGCGCCGCAGCCGACCGTGCCTCCTACGCCCTCACCGCCGAGGTCCACCCTCTCCTCGCCCTCACGACCCCGGCCGACCTGCGCCTGACGGCCCCCCCGAGAGACGTCCGCGTCCTCGACGACCAGACCCTGACCAGCCTGGCGAGCCTGGGGGGCGTCCTCAAACCGGCGGATGTGGAGGCCCTCTACGCAATGGCGAGAGACAGACACACGTGGGGGAGGGTGTAGCTGTGCCGCTGCACAGCTGTGTAGCTGCGGGTGCAAGGGCTCCCCCCCCCCGGCTACGGCAGCTCAGCGGCACGCTCCGCATCCAGCAGCGGTGCCAGCGGGTCCCCGTACCTCTCCACCCGCCCCACGACGTCCGAGGCCCGGAACGCGAGCCCTTCCGCCCCCTGGCACTCCGCGACCTCCTCCCACGACACCGGCGCCGACACCATCGGCACCTCCCGCGCCCGCAACGTATAAGGCGCCGCGGTCGTCTTGCGCGCCGCGTTCTGGCTCCAGTCGACGAACACCTTCCCCGGCCGCAGACTGCGCGTCATCCGGTGCAGCACCAAGCGCGGCATGGCCTTCTCGGCCTCCACGGCCAGCCCCTTCGCGTACTCGGAGGTCCGCTCGCTGGACGATCCGCGCACGGCGGCCAGCAGGTGCAGCCCCTTGGACCCGGAGGTCTTGGCGTACGCCTCGACCCCGTCGGCCGCCAGCCGCTCCCGCAGCCACAGCGCCACCCGGCAGCAGTCCACCACGGTCGCCGGCGGCCCCGGATCGAGATCGAACACCAGGCGATCGGCCTCGCCCGGGTCGTCGATCAGCCACTGCGGGGTGTGGAACTCGGTCACCAGATTGGCCGCCCACATCAGGCTCGCGAGGTCCTGCACCAGGACCATCCGGGCCGGCCCCTCCGACCGGGGCACCTCCGCGGTCGTCACCCACTCGGGCGTACCCGGCGGCACGTTCTTGACGAAGAAGACCTGTCCGTCCGGGCCGTCCGGATAGCGCAGGAAGGACAGCGGCCGGTCCCGCAGATGGGAGAGCAGCACCTCGGCGATCGTCGCGTAGTAGTGCAGCACCTCGGCCTTGGTGAATCCGGTCGCGGGATACAGCACCTTCTCCAGGTTGCTGAGCGCGAGCCGTCGCCCCTCCACCTCTGTGATCGGCGCCATACGATAAGAAAACCACGGAATTCACAACAAACCGCTCCAAACCGTCCCGAACCGATCCGGAAGGTGCTGCACGTGCGATCCATTTGGAACGGCGCCATCTCGTTCGGCCTGGTCAGCATCCCGATCAAGCTGGTGAACGCCACCGAGAGCCACACCATCTCCTTCCGCCAGATCCACACCGAGGACGGCGGCCGCATCCGCTACCGCAAGGTGTGCGAACTGGAGGACCGTGAGGTCGCGCAGTCGGAGATCGGCAAGGGCTATCAGGACGCGGACGGCACGATCATCCCGATCACCGACGACGACCTGGCCCACCTGCCGATTCCGACCGCGAGGACGATCGACATCGTGGCCTTCGTCCCGGCGGACCGGATCGACCCGCTCCAGATGGAGAACGCCTACTACCTGGCCGCCGGCGGCGCGCCCGCGGCCAAGCCGTACACGCTGCTGCGCGAGGCCCTCAAGCGCAGCCGGAAGGTGGCGATCGCGAAGTTCGCGCTGCGCGGCCGGGAGCGCCTGGGCATGCTGCGCGTGGTGGACGACGTCATCGCCATGCACGGCCTCCTCTGGCCGGACGAGATCCGCGCCCCCCAGGGCGTGGCTCCGGAGGCGGACGTCACGGTGCGCGACAAGGAACTGGATCTCGCGGACGCCCTGATGGACACGCTCGGCGAGGTGGACCTGGCGGATCTGCACGACGAGTACCGCGAGGCCCTGGAGGAGGTCATCGCGGCCAAGGCCGCCGGCGAGGCGCCCCCGGAGACCCCCGAACCGGCCCCCGGCGGCAAGGTCCTGGACCTGATGGCCGCGCTGGAGAAGAGCGTCCGGGCGGCCAGGGAGTCCAGGGGAGAGGACGTGGGAGGCGCGGAGGAAGCCGCGGCCAAGGAGCCGGCGGAGGCCGAGGTCAGACACCTCCCGCGCCGCAAGACCACCCGCGAGGCCCCCGAGAAGCGGCCCGCGAAGAAGCAGGCGGCCGCTTCGGCCAAGAAGACGGCGGCCAAGAAGACGGCGTCCTCGACGAAGAAGTCGGCGTCCAAGTCGGCCCAGCAGCCGAAGAAGACGGCCGCGACCACCAAGTCCACGACGAAGAAGCCCCCGGCGAAGAAGGCGGCGGCCCGCAAGCGCACGGCCTGACCTCCCCCCCGGGGCCGCCCGCCCCAGCCGCCTGGACAGCAGCCTCGCCCGGTCCGACCTGCGGCTGTCCGCCGGAGCCGGGGCGGCCACCTGGACAGCAGCCTTGCCGGGTCTGACCTGCCGCCGCCCGCTGGAGCTGGGGCGGCCACCTGGACGGCGGCCTTGCCGGGTCTGACCTGCCGCCGCCTGCCGGAGCCGGGGCGGCCACCTGGACAGCAGCCTCGCCCGGTCTGTCCCGCCGCGCCCGCTGGAGCTGGGGAGGCCACCTGGACGGCGGCCTTGCCGGGTCTGACCTGCCGCCGCCTGCCGGAGCCGGGGCGGCCACCTGGACAGCAGCCTCGCCCGGTCTGTCCCGCCGCGCCCGCTGGAGCTGGGGCGGCCACCTGGACGGCGGCCTTGCCGGGTCTGACCTGCCGCCGCCTGCCGGAGCCGGGGCGGCCACCTGGACAGCAGCCTCGCCCGGTCTGTCCCGCCGCCCCCGCCGGAGCCGGGGCGGCTTCCTGGTCTGCCTTGCCGGGTCTGACCTGCCGCCGCCCGCCGGAGCCGGGGCGGCCACCTGGTCCGCCTCGTCCTGCCCCGCCCTGGCCCGTCCCTACGCCACGCGGCGCAGGGCCAGTACGGCGTTGTGGCCGCCGAAGCCGAAGGAGTTGCTGAGGACGAGGTCGCCGTCGGCCGGCAGTGTGCGCGGTGCGCCGGTCACCACGTCGAGCCCGATCTCCTCGTCGAGCTCCGCGCACCCGAGGGTCGGCGGGACGAGCCGGTTGTGCAGGGTGAGCACGGCGGCGACGGCCTCGACACCGCCGGCGGCGCCCTGAAGATGCCCGAGGTTCCCCTTGAGCGCGGTGACGGGCACCCCGCCGCCGGCGCTCGCGCTCGAACCCGCGCCGCCGCCCCGGCCCTCGCCCTCGCCGAGCACGGCCCGCAGGGCGCCGGCCTCGGCGAGGTCGCCCTCCACGGTCGCGGTGGCATGCGCGTTGACGTGGACGACGTCGACGACGTGTCCACCGGCGTCCCGTACGGCGCGCCGCAGCGCGAGCGCGACGCCGCTGCCGGACGGATCCGGCGCGGCCATGTGGTGGGCGTCGGCGGACAGTCCCCATCCGGCGGCCTCGCAGTAGATCCGGGCGCCCCGGGCGCGGGCGTGCTCCTCGGCCTCGAGCACGAGCACCCCGGCACCCTCCCCGTTGACGAACCCGGCCCGGTCCTTGGCGAAGGGCCGCGAGGGCGTGGCGCCGCCGTCCAGCCCCAGGTCGGACAGCGCTCGCATGGAGGCGAACGAGGCCATGATCGCCGGGGTGATCACCGCCTCGGCGCCACCGGCCAGGGCGACGTCGACGCGGCCGTACCGTATGCGGTCGATGGCCTCGCCGATGGCCTCCGTGCCGGAGGCGCAGGCGCTGGTCACGGTGCGGGCCTCGCCGGTGATGTGCAGGTCGAGGGAGACCTGGGAGGCGGCCTGCGAGGGCACGGTCATGGGTGTGGTGAGCGGGGACACACCGCGTGGCCCCTTGTCCCGCAGCTTCCGGTCCCCGCCGACGAGCACGGAGGCGTCGCCGAGGATGGCCCCGAGGCTCACCCCGACCCGCTCGGGGTCGAGCCCGCTCTCCCGGGTCCCGCCCGTGGCGAACCCGGCGTCGCCCCAGGCCTCACGGGCGGCGAGCACCGCGAACTGCGCGGCCCGGTTCATCCGCCGGGCGGCGGCCCGGGGCAGCAGCATGGCGGGGTCCACGGGCACGACCCCGGCGACCCGCACGGGCAGCTCCTGGAACTCCTCCCCCTCCAGCTCCCGTATGCCGTGGCGCCCGTCGAGCAGTCCCCGCCACAGCTCGTCCACCCCGACACCGAGCGGGGTCATGGCCCCGAGCCCGGTCACGACGACCCGGCGCGGCCCGGCCCACGAGGGCTCGCGGGCGGGCCGCGAGTGGTGACGTACGACATACCCGGCCCGGTCGGCGTCGGCCGCCCACCCGCGTACGACGTCGTCGGACACGGTCTCGCCGGTCCTGTCGTCGAGGTCCCGGTGCCAGACCCCCCAGCGTCGCTCGTACGTCACCTCGACGCCCTCGGGGTCGACGGCCCGCAGCCGGGTGACGCGGTCCCCGTCCCGGAACCGGACGGCGTCCAGCCGGGGCGACGACACGGCCGGAACGGCGGCCTCGTCCACCCGTCGTCCGGCGACGACCACCTGCTGCTCCCGTGCCAGGACGGCCTCGCGGTCGATGCCACCCAGCGGCGGCCGCAGCGTGACCCGGATCGTCCCCGGAGACTCGGGCAGGGTGTGCATCACGACACACCACTGCTGCCGCTCGACCTCTTCCTGCGACAGGGCGACGAGGTCGCCGGGGACCACCTCGCCGGCGGTAACCGCGTGGGGCTGGATGGGGGTTTTAGGCATCTCGGACGAATTGGACATATCGGCACTGCTTCCTGTGGCCCGAGGTGTCGTTCGGCGGACCATCCAGAGTGAAAGGGACAAACAGCCGAAAAAATATGGTGCTAGACACAGGGTCCAAATGGGGCACTTGTTCAGATACCCTCAATCCGCCCGGAATCTCGCCGAGTTGGCCGATTCCGCTGCCGACCGGATGTGCGGCAGGTCACGCACGTTCAGCCGCCGTGCGGGCGTCGGACCATCGCCGTGGTGATGACGCGGTACGGCAGCGGCACGGCGGGCGGCGTCAGCAGCCATGGCCCGGGTGAATACCCGCGGCTGAGCGGGCGGTACACGTCGGCGAGCGGGAGCCGGCTGTGGTGTGGCTCACTCGCCCCGGCACAGCACTGTGACGGGATCTCGCCACTTCGCCACTTCGCCACTTCGTCACCTCGCCACCTCTCCGCCTCGTCACCTCTCCGCCGGCCGACCGGACGGACACCGCACGTTCCCCAGCGGCACCCGGAGTTCGTCGCACCGCCGCTCGGCCGGATAGGGAAACCCCCCTCCCTTCACGCAGTGCCTGGCAGCCGCGACCACCGATTCCCCACACTCATGCGTCGGCACCCCTCCATCCACGAGCGGTGCCTTCAGCACACCCGCAGGTGTCCGCTGCCCTCCTCACCGCCCTGCGACCCAGCGGCGGGCGCCCCCCACGCATGAGGTGAAAGGAATTCCCGGCCCTATGTCCATACGAAGAGTCGCGAGACTCTTGACGGTCACCCTGGCCTGCGCAGCCGCATCCGCCATCGCCCTGCCCGCCGCCACGGCGGCGCCCGCGCCGCCCCCGCACCCCGCGCCGGCCGGCCCCGAGGCCTTCGCCGCGGCCCCGTACACCACCCATCCGACAGCTGCCGTCCGCACGCGCGTCGTGGACGACGCGCAGAAGGCGCTGGCGGCCCACCCGGCCGCCGCCCACAAGGCGGACGGAGACGCCTTCTCCGTCCGCAACCTGGTGGTCGACCGCGACGGCTCCGCCTCCGTCCGTTTCGACCGGACCTACAAGGGGCTGCCGGCCTACGGCGGCGACGTCATCGTGCACCTGAGGCAGGACGGCTCGTACGAGTCGCTCGTCACCGGCTCGCGGACCTCGGCGGCGGTCTCCACCGAACCCGAACTGACCGCCTCCCGTGCCACCGAGGTGTCCAAGGCCGCCTTCGACGGCCGCATCGCGTCGGTCGCCGCCCCGCACCTCGCGGTACAGATGAACGGCGACCGGGCCACCCTGGTCTGGGAGAGCGTCGTCAGCGGTGTGCGCCCGGACCGGACGCCGAGCCGCCTGCACGTTCTGGTGGACGCCCGCAGCGGCAAGGTCGTACGCACCAGTGACGAGGTGGACACCTTCGCGGCGGAGGGAGCCGCGGACCGGGCCCGTCCGGTCGCCGCCGCCACCCCGAAGGCCGGAGCCGCCCCCGCCGTCGCCGGCAGCGGGCAGTCCATCTACAGCGGCAGGGTCTCCCTCGACGTCACCCAGTCCGGCGGCACGTACTCGATGCGGGACCCCTCGCACGGCAACGGCTACACCACCAACCTCAACCACGCCACCAGCGGTACCGGCACGGTCTTCACCAGTTCGAGCGGCAACTTCGGCAACGGCTCCAACAGCGACCCCGCGTCCGCCGGCGTGGACGCGCACTACGGTGCGGCGATGACGTTCGACTACTACAAGAACGTCCAGGGCCGCAACGGCATCTTCGGCGACGGCCGGGGCGTCCCCTCGCGCACGCACTACGGCAACGCGTACGTCAACGCCTTCTGGGACGGCTCCCAGATGACGTACGGGGACGGCCAGGGCAACGCCCGCCCGCTGGTCGAACTCGACGTCGCGGGCCATGAGATGAGCCACGGCGTGAGCGGCGCCCTCACCGGCTGGGACGAGACCGGCGAGACCGGCGGCATGAACGAGGGCACCAGCGACATCTTCGGCACCATGGTCGAGTTCTACGCCGACAACCCCGTCGACACCCCCGACTACACCATGGGCGAACTCATCAACATCAGCGGCGACGGCCGGCCGCTGCGCTACATGTACAACCCCTCCCTCGACGGCCGCTCGCCCAACTGCTGGAACAGCAGCAACGGCAGCCTGGACCCGCACTACTCGATGGGCCCCCTGAACCACTGGTTCTTCCTGCTGGCCGTCGGCAGCGGCGACCACGGCTACGGCAACAGCCCCACGTGCAACAGCTCCACGGTCAACGGCATCGGCAACGACAAGGCCGCCAAGATCTGGTACAAGGCGCTGGCCTCCTACGCCAACAGCAGCGAGAACTACCACCAGGCCCGCATCGACTCACTGCGCGCGGCCGCCGACCTCTACGGCGCGCATTGCACCGAGTACAACACCGTCGACGCCGCCTGGGCGGCCGTCAGCGTCACCGGCACCGACCCCGTGCCCGGCACCTGCGGCAGCCAGCCGGGCTCGCCCTCGGTGACCAGCCCCGGCAACCAGACCGGAACCGTCGGCACCGCGGTCTCCCTGCAGATCCAGGCGAGCGACCCGGCCGGCAAGACCCTCACCTACAGCGCGACCGGCCTGCCCGCGGGGCTGTCGATCGACTCGTCCACCGGTCGCATCACGGGCACGCCGACCACCGCCGGCACCTCGTCCGTGACCGTCACGGCGAGGAACACCGACAACGCCACCGGCTCGGCCACCTTCACCTGGACCGTCAACGGTGACGGCACTCCGCCGCAGGGCTGCGGAAACCTGCCTGCCTGGAGCGCGACCACCGCCTACACGCCGGGTGACGAGGTCTCGTACAACGGCCACAAGTGGAAGTCGACGTGGTACTCGACCGGTGCCGAGCCGGACGCGCCCGGATCCTGGGCCGTCTGGACGGACGAGGGCGCCTGCTGAGAATCGCCGAGAACCGGCACGACACCGTTGAACGGCCGGGCCGTCGGCATCCCCGTCGGCGGCCCGGCCGGCACCTCCGTCGGTGGCCCGGCCGGCATCTCTGCCGGCGGCCCGGCTCGCATCTCCGAGGGGTCGGCGCCAGATCTTCAGTGGTCTTGACCTCCCATCCGGAGGAGTCCTACATTCGGCGCGGCACCGATCGATGGCAGGTTCATGATGTGCGCCTGCGGCGCGAACGCGGCTGTGTCCAAAGGGGCTTGCGATGACCGAGCCGACCAGCACCCTGCTGGCCAAGAGACCGGAAAGTCCCGAACCACCCGTCGTCGGACGGGACACTCTGTGCACCACCGTACGAACCCACCTCACCGGCGGAGGCGGCGTCCTCCTCACCGGGCCGGCCGGCATCGGCAGAACCACGGTGCTGACCCGGCTCACCGCCGAACTGAGCGCCCGCGGCCATCGAGTCCTGAGCTGTTCCCCCTCCCCGTCCGAACGCGACACCCCCTACCTGGGACTCATCGACCTGCTGGCCCCGGTCGGCGACGACACCCTCGCCGAACTGGCGGCCCACGAGAGAGCGGTGCTCGAAGGAGCCCTGCTGCGCAGCACACCCCCCACGGGGACCGACCCGGCCACCGGACGCGACGCGCTCGTCCTGCGGATCGCCGTGCGCAAGGTGCTCGCTCGGCTGGGTGCCGCCGGCCCGCTCCTGCTGGCCGTCGACGACGCACAGTGGCTCGACGAACCGACGGCCGCGATCCTCGCGTTCCTCGCCAGACGGGCGGGCCCCGGCCCCGCGGTGCTGGCCGCGCTGCGCACGGGCGGCGTCACGGAGGAGGAGCCGGGGCACCCCTCCGACCGGGCACACGGCTCCGAGAGCGCCCTGGAGCTGTGTCCGCGGCCGGTCCGCAAGGTGCCCGTGCCGCCCCTGACGGCCCACCAGGTCGCCACCCTGCTGGAGGGACACGACCACCCCGCCTGGTCGCGGCCACTCGTCGCACGCCTGCATCAGGCGAGCGGCGGAAACCCCCGCACGGCGCTGGAACTCAGCTCCGCGCTCGACGAGCGCGTCCGCATCGAGGGCGGGGACTTACCCGACTCGACGGAACCACTCCCCGTCCCGGACGCCCTGCGCCTGCCGATCCTCCACCGGATCGACGCCCTGCCCGCGAGCGCCAGGCAGATGCTGGTCATCGCCGGCGCCGCCGTGCGTCCCACCGTGGAACTGCTGCGGCGCGCGGGCTGCCACCGTGCTCCGGCCGACATCGACACCTGTGTCCGGCGAGACATCCTGCAGGTGTCGGACCACGGGACCATCAGGTTCCTGGATCCGCTGACACCGATGGTGCTCCAGGCCGAGACCCCGTACGCCGCCCTGGCGAACGCCCACCGCGCGCTGGCCGACGCGTCCGAGGACCCGGTCGAACGCGCACACCACATCGCCCGGCTCACGGCCGGCCCCGATCCCGCGGTGGCCGCGCGGCTCGCCGACGCGGCCTCCGCCGCCCGCCGGCGAGGCGCTCCCGGAACCGCGGCGAGGCTCGGCCGGCTGGCCGCCGAGTACACCCCCGCCGGCGGGACACACGCCGACACCGACCGGCTGCTCACCGCGGCCGAAGACGGTCTCGACGCCGGCGACCTCGACTTCGCCAGGCAACTGGCCCACGAGGTGCTGAGCGACGCCGACCGGCCCGCCGACCGGGTACGCGCCTGGAACGTGGTCATCGACTCCTGCGGTCAGGCCATGGCCGAGATCGCGGACGTCTTCACGGAGGCCGTGCACGACGCCGCAGGGGACCCCGGGCTGCTGGCCCAGCTCCACTACCGGATGAGCTGGCGCGAGTGGATGGTCGGCGGTTCCGCGGCACGCGCGCACGGCCATGCCGTCCGCGCCGCGGGGCTCGCCGCGCGGACCGGCGACCGGCGGACCGAACTCATGGCACTGAGCCAGCAGGCGGCACTGGAACTCTTCCTGGGGCTCCCGGAGGCGGAGGAGACACTGGCCGCGGCCCTCAGCGCACCGCACGACCTCCACGCCATGATCCACCACAACGGCCCCATCTACCTCAAGCACCGGTTCCACCTGGTGCGCGACGAGTTGGACGAGGCCAGAGCCGAGCTGCGCACCCTCATCTACAGGTTGCGGCAGCGCGGTTCGGCGGACAGCCTCAGCCAGTGCCTGATCGGCCTCGCACAGGTCGAGATTCTGCGCGGACGCTGTCGGCCGGCCCTGACCATCGCCCAGCAGAGCCTGCGCATCGTCGAACAGGTCGGGCTGAGCCAGGGACCCGCCTGGTACGCCGTCTCGCTCGCGGAGACGGCAGGCGGCAGCCTGAGCCAGGCGCTCGCCGCGGCGGAAGCCGCCAGGCAGCACAGCGAGGACGACGACGACCGGCTCTTCCTGCCCCGGGCGCTGCACGCCGAGGGCAGGATCCGACTGTTCAGCGGGCAGCACGAGCAGGCCGCCGAACTGCTCCGACGCACAGCGGAACTGGAGACCGCGCAGGGGCAGCGGGACCCGGCGACGCGGCGCTGGCACGCCGACCTCGCGGAGGCGCTGGCCCGCAGCGGCGCGACCGAGGAGGCGGACGCGGTCGTCAACCGGGCCCGCCGCCAGGCCGAACGACTCCGGCGGCCCGGTGTCCTCGCCACGCTCGACAGGGCGGCCGCCGTGGTCGGCGAGGCCCGCGGCGAACTCGGCCGGGCGGCAGCCGGATTCGAGGACGCCGCGGCCCGGCTGCGGGCTGCCGGATACCCCCTGGAGGAGGCCCGCACCACAGTGGCGCTGGGCAGGGTCCGCCGTCGCCTAGGAGACGAAGTCGCCTCCCACGCCGCGTTCGCGCAGGCCCTGCGGATCTTCACCAAGGCGGGCGCCCGGGCCTGGGTCCTGGCCACCCGTGCCGAGCGCGACCGGGCCGAGGACGGCTCGGCCCGCCTCCCCGACCTGGGCTCCTGGTCGGAACGGCTCACCTCGACCGAGCGCAGCGTCGTCGCACGCGTCGCGCAGGGCGCGACCAACCGGGAGATCGCGGCCGGTCTGCTCCTCAGCGTGAAGACGGTGGAGGCGGCCCTCACCCGCGCCTACCGCAAGCTCGGCGCCAGATCGCGGGTGGAGATCACCCGCATCGTCATGACCCGCCCGACGGCGTGACCACCGCGACGGCCGCGACCGGACGACGCTCCACGAAGCCCGCCGCATCGACTGGGAACGCCAGGCCGAGATCGCCGAACGCGCCTTCCTCTCCAACGGCTTCTCGTCGCCCTGGCCGGAGGCTGAGGGACCGGCTGCTGGAGAGTTCGGAGAGCCACGAACACGGGCCGGGCCGCAGCCCCCGCGAAGAATTTTCGCGCGGGTGTCATCCGGAAGAGAACGTGCGGGAGTTCATAGGGGTGGAGAGGCGCCCTCCATCCACCAGCCGGCCCGGACCCCGTCAGGGTCCGTTTTCCGCAAGGAGTCACCCGCACATGAAGTGGACGAAGTACCTGGCCGGCGCGGCCGTCACGGTAGCTGTGGCCGGGGTGGCCACGGTGTCGTACGCCGCACCGGCGAAGGCACCGCACGAGACCGTCAGGAAGGTGGCCGCGGCGAAGATCGAGGCCGCTCCGGCCGGGAAGGCCCGGGCCGCCAAGACGATGAGGCCGGCGACGAAGAGCACCGCCTCGACGCTCCGCGTCGTCGCCCCTGGTGAGCGGGTGACGGCCGCTCCCGGTTTCCGGCTGTGGCTCACGGCCGAGGGCAAGCACTGGACGACGCCCACCTCGCCCGAGCCGCAGTTCCGCAGTGTGGTGGACGGCAACATCGACCGGAACACTCCTGGTGTGTCGTTGCAGTCCGAGATCACGGACGGCCGCGCCTACCTCTCCGGTCTGTACTACGGAGGCAAGGGCGTGGCGTCCGGTGTCGAGATCGAGACGACGGCCGGGACGGTCCACGGCAAGCTCATCGAGCTGGCCGGCCACCCCGGATGGGGCGTCTGGTACGCCACCGCACAGGTCGGTTCGGGCGGCGGCTCCCGGGACTTCGTGTCCCAGGTCACCGTCCACGACACCGAAGGCGGGATCTACGCCCAGCTGAAGACACAGTGACCCCGCGGGCGGGGGCCGTACGGTCCCCGCCCCGGCTCTCCTCCCCCACACCCGACCCAGAGGAACGGCGTCCGTGCCGCAGTACGAGACATTCGCAGGCTCCCCGGAGACTCCCGACTTCGCCACCTACGCCGGCGCGGCCTGGTCCCGTCTGTTGCGGACGGCTCTCCTGCTCACCGGAGACTTCCATGAGGCCGAGGACCTGGTGCAGGCCACCCTGGCCAAGGTGTACGCGCGCTGGGAACGCATCCCGCCCGACGAGGTCGACTTCTACGTACGGCGCTCACTCGTCAACAACAACCTCAGCCGGATCCGCAGGAGACGCGTCACTCATCTGCTGATGCCGTTCCTGCCCGAGCGGGTGCACCAGCCGGACAACGACCACGCCGAGTCGGTCGAGCGCCGCGCAGCCGTCACAGAGGGGCTTGCCACGCTCTCCGCCCGGCAGCGGACGGTGCTGGTGCTGCGCTACTGGGAGGACCTCGCCGAAACCGACATCGCCGAGCTGCTCCACTGCTCGCTCGGAACGGTCAAAACGCATGCGCGGCGCGGTCTCGCGGCTCTGCGCTCTCACCCTGCCTTCGCGGCCTTCGACCGCTCTCACCCCGTCTCCGGAGCCCGCCGATGAACGACCCCAGGACCGAAGCAGAACCAGGCCCGGAGCAAGCCGAAACCGGATGGCTGCGCGAGGCGCTGGCCGAGGTGGCGCACGACATCACGCCGTCCCGCCTGCCGCTGGCGGCCGTGGAGCACCAAGGGCGACGGCTCCGGCGCAGACGACGGGCGACCGTACTCGGCGCGGGGTTCGGACTGCTGCTGGTACCCCTGGCCCTCGTCGCGCCGCGCGCCACGGGTTCCGGCACGGAGCGGACCACGCCCCCGGCGGCGTCCGCACCCGCCGCGCCCCCTCCCTCGACCTCCGCCTCCCCGGCCTCGACGCTCCGCGTCGTCGCCCCTGGTGAGCGTGTGACGGCCGCTCCCGGTTTCCGGCTGTGGCTCACGGCCGAGGGCAAGCACTGGACGGCACCCACCTCGCCCGAGCCGGAGTTCCGCAGTGCGGTGGACGGCAACATCGACCGGAACACTCCCGGCGTGTCCCTTCAGTCCGAGATGGCGGATGGCCGCGCCTACCTCTCCGGTCTGTACTACGGAGGCAAGGGCGTGGCGTCCGCTGTCGAGATCGAGACGACGGCCGGAACGGTCCACGGCAAGCTCATCGAGCTGGTCGGCCATCCCGGATGGGGCGTCTGGTACGCCACCACACGGGTCGGTTCCGACGCCGGTTTCGATGCCGATCCCGACGCCGGTCCCAACGGCGGCTCCTTGGACTTCGTGTCCCAGGTCACCGTCCGCGACACCGAAGGCGGGACCTACGCCCAGCTGAAGCCACGATGACCCCGCGGACGGCAACCAGGGCCGTAACCACCTCATGCCGCCCTCCTCGCCACACGATCAACCGTTGATCGCGGGGCAGGGAAGAGCAATCTCCGCCCACACGGCCTTGCCGGACGGCGGCGATGGCTCACTGCCCCATCGGGCGGCCAGCGCCTCGACGAGGAGCAGCCCGCGACCCGCCTCGACGGCAGGACCGGCGGCACGAGGGGCCAGGGGCCACCGCTCGCCTCGTGGATCGACCACGTCGATACGCAGCGTGTCCGGACGGTCGACAGCGAGCGCGAGCCGGAACCCGCGGCCGTGCACGCGCCCGTGCGTGACCGCGTTCGCGGCCAACTCGGCGACGACCAGCGCCGCAGCCTCGCTCACCGCGCAGCCGGGCGGCCAGCCCCACTCGTCGAGCTGTTGTACGGCCAGCAGTACGGCAGCATCAGGGCGCAGGCGCTTACCATGCAGGAGCCCCTCGCCTCGATCGAAAAGATCCTGGGAGAGCTATGAGTACTGCGGAACCCGCGCGCGTCGCCTGGTTCAAGAGCAGCTACAGCGGCAACGAAGGCGGCGCGTGCCTTGAAGTCGCCCTCGAGCCGGGCACCGTCCACATCCGCGACTCGAAGGCCCCCGCCCGCGCCCAACTCGCTTTCCGCCCCTCGGAGTGGACCGCGTTCGTGCGGTACGCGGGGGCGGCCCAAGGCTGAGCACGCGCGCCCCGAAGATCCCGTCCGGCCCCGCGCTCCACTCCGTGGGCACTACAGTTACCTGTGTGCGACGCGTCACACTGCGTCGCGTGTCAGGCAGCCGGGATGTGAACACTGGGGTGCCCGGCTTGCATTGGTTGGGGGGATTTCGTGCATGAAATGATCAAGGGCTCGAATGTGGCCCTGTCGGCCCTGAGCGAGAACGTCGGTTCGGTGATCGTCAGTCTGGGCTGGGGGAGCCCGACCGGCGAAGGCGACGCGGACGTCTCGGTTCTTCTGCTGGACATGAACGGCAAGGTTCGCAGCGACGCCGACTTCTACTTCTACAACAACCCGGTCGCCGCCGACGGAAGTGTGCAGCTACTGGGCAAGGCACCGACGGACGACGGAGACGAGGACCGGATCAGCTTCGATCTGACCGCGGTTCCGTCCGAAGTCGACCGCATCGTCGTGGCTGCCAGCCGGTACGGCGGGGCACGTTTCGGGGAACTCGAAGGAGTACGACTGTCCTTGGCGGACGGAAGCGGCGAGGACCTCCTTCGCTTCGCCATCGACGACGCCGACTCGGTGAGCGCGATCATCTTCGGCGAGCTGTACCGGCGCGGGGAAGAGTGGAAGTTCCGCGCGGTCGGCCAGGGCTACGACGCCGGTCTCGCGGGTCTGGCGACGGACTTCGGGGTCGACATCGAGGACGACGCGGCCGCGGCGGAAGCGCAGGACGAGGACGCGACCGACGGCCGGGCGGACATGACAGACCCGACACGTGCCGACAAGCCGAATCCGCAGGAACCGCTGGAGGCCGTCCCGGCACCTCGTCGACCCGACGACGACGCCCGGCCGTCAAGGCCGGCCGCGGCCGCGCGACCGCGTACCGCGAAGAAGAAGGTCACCCTGCCCAGGGCGGTAAAGAAGACCTTGGCGGAGAACGAGTCCTGGAGGGCGGCCCGGCTCTTTCCGGTGTCGGCTCTCAAGAGCGACCGGGACCGCGAAATGCGCGCCACGTCGGTGCTGCTGTCGGTCATGGCACAGGTACCGGAGTTCGGCAGGAGACTCACCGCCGGGTTCGGGGCACCGGCCGGTCGCATGGAGACCTTCACCGAGGTGACCCTGCCGCACGGGGACACACCGCGACGCCCTGACGGAGTGATCCGCGTCGAGCGGGCCGGAAAGCTGTGGACGGCCCTGGTCGAGACAAAGACCAACGGCAATGCTCTCAAGGCCGACCAGGTTCAGGCGTACATGGACATAGCGGCACGCCGTGGCTACGAAGCCGTGATCACACTGTCCAATGACGTCGCGTTGGAGGGCAGCCCACTCGTCGACGTCAAGATCGACCGCCGACGCAAGCACAAGGTGGCTCTCCGGCATCTCTCCTGGGCCGAAGTCGCGCACCAGGCACAGATGCTGATCCGTCACGAAGGAGTCGGCAATGCGGCGCATGCCTGGCTCCTTCAGGAACTGCTGTACTACTTGCAGCACGAGAACTCCGGCTGCCACGGCTTCCAGAACATGGGCCCGGCCTGGGTACCCGTACGCAACGGAATCGACGACGAGACCCTGTGCCAGGGAGACCCGCGCGCACTGGAGGTCGTCGAGAGCTGGGAGCGGCTGATCCGGCAGGTATGTCTCAGGCTGGGCGGCGAACTGGGCCAGAAGGTACTCCCCGTTCAGCGCACCAAGCGGGGAGCGGATCCGGGAGCCCGCCGCAGTCACCTCGCCGACCAGCTCTGCGTCGACGGCAGACTTCAGGCCGAACTGCGCATCGAGGGAACACCGGGCGTCCTGGCGATCAGTGCGGACCTCCGCACGGGCAAACTGCGCACCTCCATCGAGGTACCGGCACCCGAGCAGGGCTACCCCCTGTCCTGGGCGAAACGGCTCATCCGCCACTTGGCGGACGCACCCGCGGACCTTCACGTCGAAACCCTCATCGAAGGGCAGACAGGCGGCCCACGGGGCACCCTGGAACGACTCCGTCCCGAGCCGGCGGACATGCTCCCCAAGGACAACGGCACCCGGATCACCGGCTTCCGCCTGTCCCTGCTCAAGAGCATGGGCAGCACCCGCGGCAACGCGGAATCCGGCTTCATCCGCAGCGTGGACGACGCGGTGCAGCGCTTCTACACCACAGTGGTGGCCCACCTCGACCGCCCAACACCCCGCCGATCCACGTCCAAGGCAGGAACGCCGACAGACTGAGGTGTAGAGCATCCCGGCACCTCGCCGAGACGGCGCAACCGTCACAGCGCACAACGCCGGCAAGGTCGCTGGGTCGCTGGTTCCGCCGGAGGGACCGCGGACCCGGTGACCAGGGTGCTCCACCGGAGACACCCTGGTCACCGATGCCCCGTCGGTCGGCACCCGGACGAGTCCTAGCGAGCGGTGATGGCTTCCGAGACACTGAAGAGCTCATCGCACTCGGCGCACTGGGCTTTGCCGAAAACGTAAGCCAACTTGTGCGCGACATCGGTCCGGCCGTCTGCGACTGCGCGACTGTGGAGTCTCTGGGCCAGCCCCTCCAGGGCTGAGATATCGGCAGGCTGCAGCGGTATCTTCTGTGCCGTGGTTTCGTTCATGTACATGCTGTCCGTGGTCGAGAAGTAGCCGTATTCGCCGAAGGCTATGAAGTTCTCTGTGCCGCACGAGGGGCAGGAGACTTCGTATTCATCGTCGTTCAGTCCGTCGAGCTGTTCGCCCCAGACTCCGACCCCCTCGAAGCCGAGGAGTGCGGCCAGCAAGTAGACGTAGGTGCCGGGGTCGTCGCCGAGGGCGGGATCCCGAAGAGCTTCCTCGGTCAGTACCGCCAGGTCGGACATCTCCGATGCGTAGGCCACGTGGGGATCCTGCTCGCCGTATGGCTGATCAGTGCTGGCTGCGATGGCGCCGGCCAGCATGAGTGGCATCTGTCTGTCCGCGGGTGACCACTGGCGTGCCATGTCTCGCAGCGCGGGCAAGGCCGCATGGCTTGCTGAGTAGACGGTGCCCTGATGGCACAGCCGGGACCAAAGCGCGGTCCACCCCGCATCCCTTGGTTCCGGGCTCACTGCATCGAGCAGGCCGGGTATGTCTTCTGCCGTGCCGTAGGCGTGGTGAAGCTGGGACCAGTCCGTCATGTCAGCGATCTAAGCAGCCGGATGCTCCAAGCCTCACGGCTGGGGCCGCGCCAGTTGCCCCTGCCATGGTGGCAAGCCAATCCGCGCGCCAAAAGGACGCAGTGACCTGCGGCAACGCTCCAAGATCCTGTCCGTGCCTCGTCCCCAGACCTCGACGTACGCCTGCATCGGGCCGCATACGCCTGCACAAACGCGAAGACCCCGACCGCAGCGTTTCCGCTGGTGGCGGGGTCTTTCGGCACCTTCTTCGAGGTGCCCCCGGCAGGATTCGAACCTGCGCACACGGCTCCGGAGGGCGGTTGTGTCCCGGCCGTCTGTGCACGTCACGGGACTGAGCAACCCACGAACATGAGTGCTGGTCCACACATAGTCCACGCCTGCGGTCCATACCGCCAGGAGGTTGGCGACCATCGGGAGCTGGGAGGGATGCGGCTGGTCATGGGCCGCTCGAGCGGCAGGTCCACTTGCAGCAACCGGCGTAGTAGTGATCTCTGCATGGCGCCTTCGACTCGCCTGGCGGAAGGGGCCAGCGGTGAGGGTGGCGAGCTAGCTGGCGCCACTGGAGTGATCACGGTCCCCCCGGAGGTTGCGATACGTTACTGTGGCGCGGTGAACCACGAGCTTCCTGTGATCAGTCTGTTCTCTGGGGCCGGTGGCCTCGATTGTGCCATCGAGAGCTGTGCTGAGCCGCCGCTGGTCCAGGACGGCTCTGGGTCTCCGCTTCGCGTCGCGGTTGCCACTGACTATGAGCAGACGGCTCTGGACACGCTGTCGGCCAACTTCCCGCACACCAAGACGTTGTGTGGGGATATCCAAACGATCCCGACCGCAGAGTTGCTGGAAGCCGGCGGACTGAAGCCCGGCGATCCGACCCTGGTCATCGGTGGTCCTCCCTGCACACCGTTCAGCAAGTCCGGGTTCTGGATCGAGGAGAAGCGCAACAGTGCTGATCCCAATGCCTCCCTCCTCGACGAGTACGTCCGGGTAGTCCGTGAGAGCAAGCCCGAAGCCTTCATCCTGGAAAATGTGCAGGGCTTGACGTACAAGACCCATCAGGCTCAGTTCGACCGTCTCATCTCGGGGCTTAAGGATGCGGGTTACAACCCGACGTTCCGTGTGCTCCTTGCCGCCGAGTACGGAGTTCCGCAGCTTCGCAGGCGAGTATTCGTCGTGGGGCGACGTGACGGTAAGCCTTTCCACTTCCCCGAGACCACGCACTCTGGCGAGTCGGAGCGTGATCGAGTGATTGATCACACCAAGATTCCATTCACGAGCCTTCGCGAGGCACTTGCCGGACTCCCAGATGTTCCCGAGGCCGGAGAAATTATCGAGGGAACTTACGCCGAACTTGCTGCGGAAGTTCCTCCCGGACAAAACTACCTGTGGCATACGGATCGATATGGCGGGCGCAATGAGTTCAAATGGCGCAGCCGCTATTGGACCTTCTTGCTGAAATCAGATCCGGAACGCCCTTCTACAACGCTGCAGGCTCAGCCAGGCCCTTGGGTCGGACCATTTCACTGGGAGAATGTGAAGAACGCCAGCGGAGAAGAGCGGGCCCGTCGCTTTCGCGTTGCCGAGATGAAGCGGATTATGACCTTCCCTGACGAATTCATTTTCACCGGAGGGAAGCGCGAGGTGCAGCGGCAGATTGGTAACGCTGTTCCGGTGGAGCTGGGGAAGGTTGTCGCCCGAGCACTGATGGAGCAGCTCGGATACCTCGATTGTCGCGGAACCAATATTCCTAACCAGGTTGGCCATGAACAGCTTGAACTGATCTAGAGGGTACATGGGGGGGCAGTGGGAATAACAATTAAAAAGAGCACAGCGGAGCAGGTTCTGAGGAAGGCGTACGAGGCGGCCGCTTCGGATGAAACTTTCCTCGAAGACTGGATATTTCTGGCAAGTTCGCTACGCGAGGCAGATGCTCCAAGAACTTACACGGCTGCGCTTGTGACGGCATTGCTCGCGCGTGCATGCGATGACAGGGTCGACCCTCGCTCCATAAAAGAGCAGTATGGCGACCGCGCCTTCTCTCTGCGTACCCTTTGCCATGGTGTAGTGGTTCCGATGTCTGTGGAACTCGGCTTTGATCTGGGGGCGACGGGCCGTGAGCCGATCAACAATCAGCCGTTCTTCCGCTACGACCATTACAGCGAGATCGTTAGGGTCACAACGAAGGCACGCCCCTATCTGGACCGAGTAAGTAATGCGCTCGCTAGGGTCGACGAAGAAGACTTTTCGACTGAAGAGTCGTTCCAAGCGCTCGCTGCTGTCTTGGCAGTTTGCATCGCTGTGGCGAACAAAAAGCGCCGGGTTGCTGTCGGTAGTGCTATCGTTGAGGCAAGCCTAATTGCTGAGACGCAGAGCTTCGTCGTGAGCGGATACGACGTTCCGCGGAAGCTACAAGCCTGTGTTGCGGCTGGCCTTGATATGGTCTACAGCGAGGTCGTCTCGCGAAGGATCAACGACCCCTCCCGTGACTTTCCCGGTGACGTCCAGGTGCTTTTGGACGGCGATCCATTGCTCACAGTGGAAGTGCGGGGAAAGAGTGTTTCGGCGGAGGGGCTTGAGCAGTTCGTCAGCAGCGCAGCGTATGCCGGCTTCCGTCGAGTCGCGCTCATGGTCGACGCAGCGTCCCATGTGTCGCTCATGTCAACCGATGTCCTGGCCAGCGAGCTTGAGCGGAAGTACGAGTGCATCGTCAAGGTGAACGAGAGCGTGTCGAGCTTCCTGCGTGATGTATTTGTCTGGTCGCCTCGCGACACTCACTCGATCCTGTCAGCCTTTCCTGAGGCGATGTATCGGCGAATGATCGAGATCGAGGTGCGTGACTCCGAGGTGGAGCGGTGGACGAAGCTCTTTCCTGAAGACTCGTGAGCTTGTGCTGCCGCAGCCTATGTGCCAGCCGTTTCGGTCCGGCCTGATGGAGTGACAAGACAGGCCCTTCCAATGATCGACTTCGCATGGCTGGGCGCTCACGTCATGGAAGTGAGGCAGGGCGCCGGGGTTTGGCCGGTGCCCTGCCTCATGCGGACGTTAAGTGTGTGAGGACTTGGCATACGTCCACGGGCGCGTGGTGATGCTGCCGGCTTGAGGACTGCGCAGCGCGTTCCCACCCACTGGTTCACCGCTCTGCGGCCACGCACAGGTGATTGATCGAGGGACCTCGCTGCCTTAGTACCGAGAGAGACCGGTGCTTGTTGGCACCTACACGAGTATGATTGAGCGACTAGCAGCCGACGCGATCACCTTCATGTGTGACGTTTGGGGGGGTAATGGGAAAGACTATCCTGCGTGCCACCGATGTTTTCGGTATAACTCGTGATCTTCCCCTGAATTATGTCACACGACCGTCAGTGGACGATGAGCTGGTCGCCGCACTATCTCGTGATCAACATCTTGTGATCTATGGCAGCTCGAAGCAGGGTAAAACATCGGTACGCAAGTACCACTTGAAGGATGATGAATATATCGTCGCCACTTGTTCGAACAGGTGGAATCTTGGTCAGCTTAACTCCACCATTCTTAAGCAGGCTGGATATACGGTTGTGCTTACCGAGAAGCGTGCGGCGAGTGGCAACTACAAGATTCAGGCCAGCACTAAGATATCGGCCAAACTGTTCGGTAAGGGACTGGAAGGAAGTATCGGCGGGGAAGGTGGTCGGCAGCACACAGATGAGTTGACGACTGCCCCGCTAGAGTTGGACCCATTCGACGTCAATGACGTAATATGGGCGCTTAAAGAAATCGGCTTCGACAAGTGGATCGTCCTGGAAGATTTCCATTACCTCCCAGAGGAGACTCAGAAGGATTTTGCGGTAGCACTCAAGGCATTTCATGAGAGTTCTAGCTTCACCTTCATCGTTGTTGGGGTCTGGCTGCAAGAAAATCGACTAGTACAGTTCAACGGTGATCTGAGTGGGCGGATAACAACCATCAATGCCGACAAATGGCTGCGCTCGGAGCTGGAGGAGGCGATTGATCTCGGCGAGAAGAAGCTTGATATAAAGTTTGATTCATCTTTCCGTGAGACCTTGCTGAATAGTTGCTACGACAGCATATATGTCGTCCAGGAATCCTGCTTGCAGGCTTGCATTAAGAACGGTATTCACGAAACCCAGCGGGTAATTCGGACCGTTGACGTTGCCGACACCGCAAATGCCATCATTAAAGAGGTGGTGGATAAGCAGTCGGCTAGATTCAGCGACTTTCTCACAAACTTTGCGGTCGGCTTCGGGCAGACCGACCTGGAGATGTATCGCTGGCTTTTGGTTCCTTTGGTGGCGGCCTCAACAGATATGCTGGAGAGCGGCCTACAGTACCGTTACATTCGGCGCAAGCTCTCTCGCGTGCATCCGCGAGGTTCGTCTTTGAACGCTGGGAATGTGACGCAGGCGCTGAAGGGAGTTGCAAGCCTTCAGGTGCAGCAAGGAGTCAAGCCACTTGTCCTGGACTACGATCAATCGCTCAAGCGGCTAAACATCGTGGATCGTAGCTTCCTGATTTGGTTGGTCCAGCAAGACAAGGAAGACTTGCTGGACTTGATTGATGTGCCGTTGAGCGTTCTTGAATCCATGGGGTCAGAAGAAGAGGAAGAGGAATAACGGAGACACCGTCGGCCATCGATGAATGTGCGGTGGTCGACGGCGCTTGTCTCCCTGCTGTCGCCTTACCACCGACGAGCTGGCCAGGACGACATTACACGGCCTGTGCTTACAGAGTGACGGTAAAGCGCGAGCTTTGTTTCCTGGGCCTTTTCTGAGGCGGCGTCAGGCGAGAGAAACCGGCCGGTGGAGTCTCAATGGCCGAGTCAAGCGCACTTCCGAGGTCGTGGAGCACCTGCTTGGAAGATCGCGTATGTGCTCTGTGCCTGGCCGGAGGGGAGGGTGACCTGCAAGTTCCTGTGTTGGAGCCATTGCTCACCGTGGATAACCATGGGGCGCCCGTCAACCGGGCACGTGGAGGGTACGGGTCTGGCCATCTTTCTGTGGTAGCCTGATCGGCGAGCGATGGGAGTGCCCAGGTGGGATTCCTCGCTTCCTACCTGAAGGGTTCGGCCGGGTGTCGAACGATCAGGACTGACCTTCCTCTTCTTCGCACCGGCGGAGCCGAGGCTGAAGGAAGCGCCAGAAAGATCATACTTATTCACTCCCCCTGAGGGAGTAGCGGTTGTGGGTCCCATCGTGGGCCTGCGGGTTGCTCAGCACCTGATAGCTGAGCGTAGAAGTAGCAGATCAGGATGATCTGTCGCTGAGCCCCCGACTGCCGGGCAGGGCCTCAGTTCTGACCACATCTCGCGCGTGGTCGAGCTGAGCCTGCCCTTGTGCGCGCGGTTCGACCACCTGTTCAGAAAGGTGCCGGACCTGTGGGTGCCGGAGTCTTCGTTCCGGCCAGGGTGCTTCTCCTCCTCATGGGAGTGCTGTTCTCCCTGGTCATCGGCCTCGTAGCTGTGATCATGATGCGCGCGACGGGCGTATCGATGGTGAATTCGATCTTCAGGGGCGGCGCCGCCTTTACGGCGTCGATGCTCATCTGGATTGGTGCCATGGCGCTCTGATTCGCCAGTGACCTGGTGTGCATGCGTCTCTCCCGCCGCATAGCACATCAGGTCGGCGGAGCGGCTTTGGGCTGGAGCTGCTTTGGCGCGAGTGATCAGGGCCCATTACGCTAGCCCGCGAATCGGGCAGGCTTGTGGGCCTGCCCGTTAGTGCCCGATTTTGGGCCCTGATCTTCGAGGCTCGCGCCAAAGTGGCTGCCTAAAGCCGTGGAGCCGGCCGCCCCAGCCACGACGGTTCTCTGACCTCGGCGGGGCCGTCTCACCCTTACCCCGGCCTGGTCTTCGCCCCCTTGCGGGCGCGGACGGGCGCCGGCGCGCGGCCCCGGTGACGAAGGCAAGGAGGGGCGGCGCGCCGGCGACCGTCCGGCGCCGCCGCGCTGTGCGCGGCACCTCCGATCTGTGATCGGACTGCTTGCAGTTCAGGAGGCCGGGAGCAACGGCGAGCGGAGCGAGCCCTTGATGATGTAGTGAAACTTCCACCGCGCCAAGATCAGGAGCGTCTGAACAGGGCTGTCCGTATGTCTGCCCCGTCGGCTACCGTGCGTTCCATGTCATCTGCCTTGGACACGCCCCAGGGGGCGGCCGAACTGGCTGAGTCCCTGTTGCCTCCGCTCGGAAACCGCTGGTTGCACACCCAAGCTGTCGCCCAACGTGCTCGCGAGGCTTCGCCGGCCGTGGCCGAAGATGACTGTGATCTCCTGATCGCTGCAGCATGGCTCCACGACATCGGTTACGCCCCGGAACTGCGGGACACCGGTTTTCACCCGCTCGACGGTGCGCGCTACCTGGAAACTCTCGGTGCGCCTTCACGTCTCGTGCGGCTGGTCGCCCACCACTCCGGTGCCGTGTATGAGGCTGAGCAGCGTGGCCTGACTGCTGAACTGGCCGTGTACGAGCGGGAGGACTCGCCAGTCCTGGACGCGTTGATCTACGCCGACATGACCACCGGTCCCGCGGGGCAGTCCTTCGACTTCGACGAGCGCATGGACGAGATCTTGGTGCGGTACGAGCCGGGCAGCGAAGTGCACACCGCGATCAGCAAGGCTCGGCCGTACCTGGGTGCCGCTGTTGACCGTACGCGCGCGCGTCTCGCTGATCAGCCGATGTAAGGCTCGGGCCGGTCGGCCATGCCGTGATCGATCCGCATGCGCATGGACGGGTGGATGTTCAGCTCGTCCAGCTTGCTCGGAGCGACGAACGCCACTTCCTTGCTCTCGCTGCTCGTCCGTACCTCGCCGCCCGTGATTCGAGCCCGGAAGCAGATGGAGAACTGCTGCCGGACTTCGCCGTCGTCGTACGCCATGACGTGGGCCGGATTCGTGTAGATGCCGACTAGGCCGGTCACCTCCACATCGATCCCGGTTTCTTCCTTTGTCTCGCGCACGGCGGCGTCGGGCGCGGACTCTCCAACATCAACCCCGCCTCCGGGTAGCGCCCACAGATCGTTGTCCGTCTTGTGGATCAAGAGGACTTCCCCAGCATCGTTCGTGGCCACCGCGGTGACCGAGGGAACGATGCTGTTCGCCTTTGGGGCGTTCGGATCGTTGAAGTAGTCGACACGTGCCATGCACCCAGCGTCGCATGCCTCGGTGCCGAAGCGATGGGCTACGCGGGCCGTCCTCGCTCCCATGCGTAGTCGAAGCTCCGCATGTAGTGCCGGAACGTGCGGGCGCCGGGGAGGTAGCGGAAGTGCAGGACAGGGTTCTGTCCGGCTGGCGCACCGAGGACGTGCGGGTTCACCAACACGTCATCGTCGAACCGGTAGAGCGAGTTGTAGAGGATCGTGTCGTGGAGTCGAACCTCAACACCTGGCGTGGTCATCGCCGGTTCGAGGTAGCGACGGGTGATCCGTGCGCGCGCCGCCAGATCGCCGCCGATACCCTCCTCCTCGCCCCGCTGCCGGACGGCTTCTGAGTCCGGGTCTCCCAGCAGGATGCGCACCTGGGCACCGGCCTTCGCCTTCTCTGCCAACAGGTCCGGCAGATCTGGGTGGCTGTCGAAGAGGAACAATCCCGCGTAGACGAGGATCCCGACTTGGTCTGTCGCCTTCTCGATCAGAGATGACCACAGCGACGCGGGAACGGCGCCCCGATGCGGGTAGTACGTGATCAGCTCGGAGGTGCTGGCAGTCTCGGCCTGCTTCTCTACGGAGGGCCAGAGATACACCTCGTCGACGCCCAGGAAGCTCGCTGCCTTCCATCGGTGTCCCCGGTGCGGCGTACGGCCCGTCGTGATCCATCGCTCGACGCTCTTCGGGTCCACACCGACGTGCTTAGCAACCGACTGGATCGTTGCGCCTTTTGCCGAAATCGTCGCGCGCAGACGCTCGTTCGCCATGACGTGCCCTTCTCTGGGACGTTCCTGGGACGTTTTGACGATAGCTCAGACGTCCCTAAACGTCCATACGGACCGTGCTGTGTCCACCACCTTTCGCGGTCTCCTGATCTCACCGCCGGACAAGGCGGTTCCGCTCCGAGATTTGGAGACAGACGATGCGTCAGATCCCCGTCGAGACTTCCGGCGCGACTGTGATGGTCGCTCAGCCTCCGCAGAAGAAGGTTGTCAACCGTCAGACCGGTCAGTTGGCCGTGGACCGTGACAGCGGCGAGACCCTGTGGACCGTGGACGTGGTGTTCATCATGAACGGCAGCGCCGAGGTCATCAGCGTGGCTGTGCCCGAGTCGGGCATCTCCGGTGAGCTGGCCATGGGCGCCCCCGTTGCTCTTACGGGCCTGGTCGCTCGGCCGTGGGAGAACGAGTTCAACGGCCAGAAGCGGCACGGGATCTCGTTCCGCGCGGTTGCGGTCACCTCGCTGGTCGACAACTCCGTGAAGGCGGCCTGAGCCATGACGTGGCTGACCGTCGCCCTGGTGCTGGTCGTCGCCGCTGCGGGTCTCCTGCGGTGGCGGCGCCCCGCTTGGTACTGGCTCACGTTCGGCGTCATCCTGGCGACTCTGCGGGTCTTGTTTCGGTACGCGTCGGTGATGGACGCCTGCGGACTGACGGTCCCACCCTCGCGCTGGCGCCTCGCCCTGGCTCGGACAACGAACCGACCGGTTCCCGGCCCCCGCGCTCCGCGCATCCTGCGCCTGCGACCGACCCGGACCGGTCTGGTGCTACGGCTCAAGCTCCGTCCTGGGCAGGACGCGTTCGACGTGGCGGCCTCGTGTGACCGGCTGCGGCACTCGTTCGCCATGTACGGCGTGACCTCGCGGGAACTGCGTTCCAGCGTCGTGGAAGTGCGGATGACCGGCTACGACGTGCTCAAGCGGGTGCAGATGCCGGCCAAGACCGACGCGCGCCCGATGCGGATCCCGGTCGCTCTACGCGAAGACGGAGCCGTGCACTACCGCGACTACCGGGTGATCCCGCACGGGCTCACGCTCGGCGCCACGGAGTCCGGCAAGTCCGTCTATCAGCGCAACCTCGTCGCCGCGCTCGCCCCGCAACGGGTCGCCCTGGTCGGCATCGACTGCAAACAGGGTGTGGAACTGTTTCCGCTGGCCCGCCGGTTCTCCGCGCTGGCCGACGACCAGGACACCGCCGCCGAACTCCTCGACGCCCTGGTGTCCCACATGCGGGACGTCTACCAGGTCATCCGTGCCGAACAGCGCATCACCGCTGACGTGCCGGATGCGGAGATAGCCGCCGACATCTGGGACCTGCCGGAGCACCTACGCCCGGTGCCGATCGTGGTCCTGGTCGACGAGGTCGCCGAACTCGCACTGAGTACGAAGAAGAACGACCCGCGCCGCGATCGCATCATCAAGGCCCTGGTCCGTCTGGCCCAGCTCGGTCGAGCCGCCGGCATCTACCTGGAGATTTGCGGGCAGCGCTTCGGCTCCGAACTCGGCGACGGCATCACCATGCTCCGTGCCCAGCTCACCGGCCGGACCGCACACCGCGTCAATGATCAGTCCAGCGCCAACATGGCATTCGGTGACATCGCTCCGGACGCGGTCCTCGCCGCCATCCAGATCCCCACCGACATGCCCGGTGTCGCCATCACCGGCGACTCGACCGGCGGCTGGGCCCGGATCCGTGCCCCGCACACCTCGCTCCGTCAGGCCGTCAACATCTGCAATCGGTACGCCGACCTGGCCCCGGACCTGCCCGCCCTGGCCCCCTTCCGGCCCCTGCCCGGCATCCCGAAGCCTGCCGACGCGCCGGCCGTCGAGTCCGTCCGGGCCACTGCCTGATCCCTCCCGCTCCACGGTCGGCGCGACCGCATCGCGTCAGGTCCCTACCCGAGCCATGCCAGAAGAAGGGAGATCGCCCGCCATGTGCCCCGACTGCGAGGACTTCACCCGCACCGTGGTGATGCTCGGCGACCTGGCCCTGTACGCCGACAGGATCGGCGCTGACCAGGACTTCATCGACACCGTGGGCTCGTGCCTGGCGGCGTCGCTGCCCGAGCCGTCGCCCGGCTCCTTCCCGCCCGGTTACGACCCGAACGAGGGCCCCGAGTACCCCGGCGAGGGGTGGTGACCGTGCCGACCGCGAAGAAGCCCGCCGCCCGCCGCAAGCCCCGGCCGAAGAAGTGCCCCGACTGCAAGGGCACCGGCGAGATCACCGAAACCGTCCGGGTCGGCGCACGTAAGGGCCGTGCCACCGACGACCGGCAGACCGGGCTGTGCCTGACCTGCTGGGGATCCGGCGAAGCGACCACCGACTGAACCCCTGCCGGGGCTGGGCGGCAGGACCTCGATCCCCGCCCCGCCCCTGGCCCAACCCGCAAAGGGAGGTGACGACATGACCCGCTCGATCCGCCCGGACGCCGTCCTCGTACAGGCCGTCATAGCCGGCGCTCTGTCCTTCGCCCACCTTCACGACCTGGCCGCCGCCGCCGGACAGTCCGGCTGGAAGGCATGGGCCTACCCGATCAGCGTCGACCTGCTCCTGGTCGCCGCCTGGCGTCGGCTTCGCAACAGCGGCCCGTCCCGGCTGGCCTGGTGCTGGTTCCTGATCGCGCTGTTCGCCTCGCTCGGCGCCAACGTCGCCACCGCCGGCTTCCTCGACCTGGCCAACCCGCCCGCGCTGCTTCGCCTTGGCATCGCCGGATGGCCCGCACTCGCCTTCCTCGGCGGCACCCTGCTCGCCCACTCGACCACCGACCCGGCACCCGCAACGGCGGCTCCCGCCCCGGCCACCGAACCGGATCCCGAGCCCACCGCCGAACCGGAGCCCGCTCCGGAGCAGGTGACCGCCGCCGACGACACCCCGGCACTACCCGCCGCCGACCCGGCCCCCGCCCCCGCCCCCGCTCCGATTCCTGAGGTGGCGGTCCCGGCTCCGCTGGTCGCTCACGCGCGCAAGGTCGCCGCCGACCACCAGGCCCGTACCGGCTCCCCGATCGACACCGACACCCTCCGCGCCCGCCTCGGCGTCCCCGCACCCATGGCCGACGCCATCGCCGCCCAACTCGCTTGAATAAAAAAGGAGTTCAGCCATGCCCATGCGCGAATTCTTCCGCTCCGTGATGCAGATCGGGCCGGTGCAGATCGGCACCCACCGCGATCGCCACGGCCATACCAAACACGCGGCCGTGTGCACCTCCGACGACTGCGGCTGGTCCGCCGACTACTGCAGCCAGTCCGCCGCCCAGCTCGCCGCCCGCACCCACCGCTGCCGCGTCCGCTAGGAGGCTCCCCGTGCAGGTCCCGCTCTGGTTAGCGCTACTCGTCGTCGGCTACCTCGGCGTCAAGCTCATCCGCCCGCCGGCCTGGCTCATCGCCGTGCTCCTGCTCGGCGGCTTCCTCCTCGCCGACAGCGTCCTCGCCCCCGCCATCAACGGCCTCATCAAGTAGCCCTCGGAAGGGAGTTAACCGATGCTTCGCCCGAAGATCCCGACCATGCCCACCCCGACCGGGCACGTCACCCCGCCCGCCGTCGTCGAGCCGACCGCCATCGTTCCCAGCGTTCAGAGCCCGCCGGTTGCCCCGACGGCCCCGGCTCCGTCCCGCCCGGTGGTGCAGCTCACCCCTGGCACCGTGCTCGCCCTCGTCGGCGGCGGTACCGCCGTCGTCCTGGTCGTCGGCGCCGTCCTGGTCTCCATGCTGCTGGCGGTCGCCATCACGGGCGTCTCGGTCGCCGTGGTCGCCGTCGTCCTGCGCTCGCTGCTCGCCTCCGAGACCAAGCGGCGCTGACCGGCCCCCGGAGCGGCCTCGGTCGCCAAACTTCCGCCGCTCCGGGCGCCTTCCCTTCCCGATCCACCGGACCAGAAAGGCACGGCCCATCATGCCCCAGAGCAACCCGAACCTGCCGATCTGCCGCGACTGCGACGGCTTCGCCACCGTCGCCATCGACATCGGCATCCGCCACACCGACGGCACCCGCGTCACCCTCCGCGTCGACTGCTCCACCTGCAAGGGCACCGGCCACACCGCCCCCGCCTCCGCCCTCGCCCGCACTGGGAGGTGACCGCCGTGACTCTCCCCAACGGCTTGCGAGTACTGGATCTGTACTGCTGCCAGGGCGGCGCGGCCTGGGGCTACCACCTCGCCGGCTTCGAGGTAACCGGCGTCGACAAGGACGCGCAGCCCCGCTACCCCTTCCGGTTCGTCCAGGCCGACGCGATCGAGTTCGTACGCAAGCACGGAGCAGAGTTCGACTTCATCCACGCCTCCCCGCCCTGCCAGCGCTACACCCTCGCCCAGCGCATCCAGCACCGCGACCACCCCGACCTGATCGCTCCTACCCGCGCCGCGCTCGAAGCCACCGGCCGCCCCTGGGTGATCGAGAACGTGGAGGAAGCAGCCCCTGAGCTGCGGGACCCGGTCACGATGTGCGCGGCCGTCTTCGGGATGCGCACCTACAGGCACCGGCTGTTCGAGACCGGCGGCGGCTTCACCTTCACCCCGCCCCGCCACCGTCGGCACACCGCACCGCTGACCAAGATGGGCCGCCCCCGGGCTGAGGGGCACTTCGACCACTACGTCGGCAACTTCTCCGGCGTCCAGGAAGCCCGCGCCGACATGGGGGTGCCCTGGATGAACCGCGACGGCATCCGCGAGTGCATTCCGCCCGCCTACACCCAGTGGATCGGTACCGCCCTGTATGCCTCCCTGCTGGAGGTCGCCGCGTGACCGACACCGCGACCTTCGCGGGCCTGGACCCGGTCACCTTGGGGGACCTCTTCCGGGTGGCCGGGCTCCCCGGCTTCGACCGCTGGCAAGACCAGATCAAGCGCACCGGTGGCTGCGCCGACCCCATCCACCTGCGTGGCTGGGTGGTCCACAAGGACAAGGTCACCGGCGAGACACTGCACCGCTACAGCACCGAGAACGAGCCCGGCGGCCGGCTCCGCGTCGCCTGCGGCAACCGCCGGGCCTCCCGCTGCCCCGCCTGCGCCTGGACCTACGCCGGTGACACCTACCACCTGATCCGCGCCGGGCTCGCCGGCGACCCGGACAAGGACATCCCCGCCACCGTCCGCGACCACCCGCGGGTGTTCGCCACCTTCACCGCGCCCTCGTTCGGCCCGGTCCACAACCGGCCCGACCGTGGCGCCTGCCGCTGCGGCACCCGCCACTCTGCCGACGACTCCGCCCTCGGTACGGCGCTCGACCCGAGCACGTACGACTACGCCGGCGCCGTGCTGTTCAACAACCACGCGGGTGAGCTGTGGATGCGCACCATCAACCGGCTTCGCCGTGAGATTGCCAAGCGGGCCGGGCTGACACAGCGCGAACTCGCCGAGACCTGTCGGCTGTCCTACGGCAAGGTCGCCGAGTTCCAGAAGCGGGGCACCGTCCACTTCCATGCCGTGATTCGCCTCGACGGTCCCGACGGAGCCGACTCCGCCCCGCCGTCATGGGCCACCACCGAGCTGCTCACCGAGGCCATCCGCGCTGCCGCCGCACACCCGTACAGCCGCGTCAGTGTCCCCGCCGCCGGCGACGAACCCGCCCGCACCTTCCAGTGGGGCCGACAGCTCGACGTACGGCCGGTCAAGGCGTTCGGGGACGGCTCCGACCTCACGGAACAGGCGGTTGCCTCCTACGTGGCCAAGTACGCCACCAAGGCGGCCGAGAACACGGGCACCCTGGACCGGCGCGTCGGCGAACTCTCCGAACTCGACCGCCACGGCGTCCCCGATCACGCCCGGCGTCTGATCACCGCGTGCCGAGACCTGGATGAGCTGTACCCGGACCGGCGTCTGTGGGCCTGGGCTCACATGCTCGGCTTCCGCGGGCACTTCTCGACCAAGTCCCGCCGCTACTCCACCACGCTCAGCGCCCTCCGCCAGACACGCGCCGACTACCGCGCCGCACAGGAGCGCGCCGCCCTCGGCCTGGACGATGTCGAGCCAGACACCGTGCTTATCCTCGCCGATTGGCAATTCGCCGGACACGGCCATACGCCCGGCGAGTCCGTCCTCGCTGCCACTATCCGGCGGGACCTTGAACTCAACCGCGAAACCGCTCGTGAAGCCTTGGAAGGAGAACTGGCGTGAAAGACGAGCTGATGACCGTTCCGGAAATCCTCGCCGAACTCAAAGGGATATCGCGTCGGACCTTCTACCGCTGGCGAGAGTTGGGGCAGGCTCCACGAGCTTTCAAACTGCCCAACGGCGAGCTGCGCGTGTGGCGGAGCGACTTCACCGCCTGGCTCAACAGCCGAGAGGGGGCTGCGGCATGAAGTCACTCGACGTGAAGGTCTGGAGCGTTCGGAAGCGGAACACCAAGAAGCCTTCCTATGACGTCCGATGGAATGTTGCCGGCAGCGTGTTCTCCGAGCAGTTCCGGACCAAGGGCCTTGCGGACCATTTCCGTTCCAAGCTCCTCCTTGCCACCCGTGAGGGCGAAGAGTTCGACACGGTGGCCGGGCTGCCTGACTCACTGGTCGAAAAGGCACCTTCGAAGACCTGGTATGCCTTCGCGCTGGACTACCTGGCGATGAAGTGGCCACACGCGGCACCGAACACCCGCAGTGGGATCAACGAGTCGTTGACCGCCGTGACTGTAGCTCTCCTCGACGATCGCCCTGGGCGGCCGTCCGATGACGAGCTCAGGAAGGCGCTTCGTAACTGGGCTTTCGTCCTTCCGGGCCCGGAGGGTCGTGATTTGCCGACTGAGGTGGCGAACACGTTGCACTGGGTCGCCAAGGCGTCGCGCCCTCTCTCTGACCTCGGTGACCCTGCGATCGGTAGGGCTGTGCTGGACTCCCTCAAGCTGAAGCTTGACGGGACAGCGGCGGCAGCGGAGACCGTACGGCGCAAGCGACGGACTCTCGTCAATGCAATGCACTACGCGGTAGATCTCGGAGAGTTCAAAGAGAATCCGATCACGGGTATCCGCTGGAAGAAACCGAAGGTGGCCGGGGAGGTTGATCCCCGAGTAGTGGCCAACCCAGAGCAGGCGCGCTCGCTGCTTGCTGCTGTCTCGTACGTCGGTGGGTTCCGCCGTGCGCGGGGTCGTCGACTCGTCGGCCTGTTCGCTTGCATGTACTACGGAGCCTTCCGCCCGGCTGAGGCTGTCGGCCTCACGAAGGCAGATCTGAAGCTGCCAGAGACCGGCTGGGGGACAGCCCTGCTGAATCGGACGCGCCCCAGTGTCGGCAAGCAGTGGACGGATTCCGGAGAGACCCACGATGACCGAGGTCTCAAGAACCGGCCGGCCGAAGAGGTCCGGATCGTGCCGATCCCACCCCAGCTCGTCGCCATCCTTCGGCAGCACCTCGACACGTTCGGGACTGCCGAGGACGGGCGATTGTTCACCAATGAGCGTGGGGGAGTGGTCGGCTCCTCGACGTACTACCGTGTCTGGCAGGAGGCTCGGGCGTTGGCGCTCCCGCCGGCCGCGGTTGCTTCTCCGCTCGCTTCTCGTCCGTACGACCTTCGACACTCGGCGTTGTCGACCTGGCTCAACTCCGGAGTCGACCCGACCGAGGTCGCCGAACGGGCCGGGAACAGTGTTGAGGTCCTACTGAGCCGCTACGCCAAGTGCATCGATGGGCGGCAGGAGATCGCCAACCGCAAGATTGAAGAGCTGTTGCGCGAATACGAGTGATCGCGCTCAAACGATGGCAGCCCCCAGCCCACACAGGCCGGGGGCTTCGTCGTCTCTCAGCCGCATTCCGGCAGTCGGTGGTTGCTAGATGCACCTGCCGCGTCGTGTTCTGTTTCAGCAATAGGCGATTTTCCCAGGAGTCCCGTCTGATTCGCGGTCTACGCATTCGCGGCTGGGCTGTTGACCCTCACGGTATGGGGGCTTCTGAGGAGTGGTCGCGTCGGCTCGGTAGTGGGCGGTCCCGGTGCCCGTACTGCGGGCTGGTGGGGGACCGGGCATTGACGCTTGAGCACGATGTGGTGCTGCTGGAGCCGGACATGGCCCCGCTGGCCCACACGGTGCCGGCGGAGCATCGGTGGATCGAGTTGTCCGATGGACGAGTGACCGTCTACGGCGTGTGTCCGCCGGATCCGTTTCAGCGGTGCCGTGTCGAACACCGGCTGGCGTGCTCGGAACAACCGCTGCCGGATCTTTGGCCGTGGCTGACGGCACTGCGTGACGAGAACGCGCGGCGAGCGGAGCGATTGGCGGATCCAGAGCCGCCAGAGCCCCCGGAGCAATGGCCGGATGCCGGGTAACGGTTCCTTGAATGCGGGGGCTGACCTGGGCGGATGCTCCAAGACCCTGTCCACAAATAGTCCACAGACCCCGTCATAGGGCCGCTCAACGCTGCATACGGCTGCACATACAAGAAGACCCCGTCCTCAGCGTTTGCGCTGGTGGCGGGGTCTTTTGGCACCTTCTTCGAGGTGCCCCCGGCAGGATTCGAACCTGCGCACACGGCTCCGGAGGCCGTTGCTCTATCCCCTGAGCTACGGGGGCGGGTCGGGCGCGGTGTGTGCGCCCGGCGACGGGTAGAACATTACCAGCTCTCGCGGGGTGGTCATGAACGTTTTCCGGGGGGTCGGGTGGGGACGGTGTCCACTCCGTGGGGTTGTGTCCCCCGGAGGGGGTGGAAGTGGGGAAAACCCGGACGCGGTGGCCGGTCTGGACCTACTCTCGAGTTGTGCCAGGGGCTTCCGGCCGGGTGCTTGTTGTGGACGACAACAAGGTCATCCGGCAGCTGATCAGGGTCAACCTCGAGCTCGAGGGTCTCGAGGTCGTGACCGCGGCCGACGGTGCCGAGTGTCTGGATGTCGTGCACCAGGTGCGGCCCGATGTCGTCACCCTCGATGTCGTCATGCCCCGGCTCGACGGGCTCACGACTGCGGCCCAACTGCGTGCCGATCCTCGTACGCGTGACCTTCCGCTCGCCATCGTCAGTGCCTGTACGCAGCACGAGGTCGAGGCCGGGCTCGGGGTCGGGGTCGACGCCTTCCTCGCCAAGCCCTTCGAGCCCTCGGAACTCGTCCGGCTGGTGCTGGGGTTGGTCGAGGGGCGGCGGGCCGGTGTCGGGTCCAGTGGGTCCAGTGGGTCCTGTGGTGGCAGTGGCAATGGGGCAGGTGGTCACTGTGGTCACCGTGGTCCCAGTGGGTCCTCCGGGGGCGGTGGGGGCGAGTGGGCCGGGTACGGCAGTAGCAGTGGGTGAGCTCGGCCGTCGTCGGTGAGCCGTCGGTGATCCGTCTGTGAGTCATCGGCGAGCCGTCTGTGAGTCGTCGGTGATCCGTGCGGGTACCGCGCGCCGGCGTCCACATCCCGATATCCCGGCGAAACCGGTTCGCCTACCCACCCCCCTCCTCCCCTACGCTTGTCCCGTGACCCCCGTCGAGCTCTCTCGTACCGTGCTGCACGCGGTGCGCCGTGCTGTGGACGTGGGGGATCTGCGGGTGAGCGTTCCTGAGCGGGTGGTCGTCGGGCCGCCGGGGCCCGGGGGGTGCGGGGACTACGCCACCAACGTCGCCCTCCAGCTCGCCCGGCCCGCCGGGCAGCCCGCCCAGCACGTCGCCCAGGTGCTGCGCCGGCATCTTGTCGCCTGCGACGGCATCGACGACGTGTCCGTCTCCGGGCCAGGGTTTCTCAACATCAGTCTTCGTGACTCGGCCGGCGGCTTCGGTCGTCTCGTCGCCGAGGTGCTGGAGTGCGGTGCCCGCTTCGGCCACGTCGAGCAGGGGTCCGGGCGGAGCGTT